>JBOHQZ010000303.1:0-7537 GCA_050732275.1 bacterium | reverse complement strand
AGGGCGAGGCCACGGCGATTTATCTGGCCAATTTGATTCGCCCGCTCGGCCCGCGCCTCAGCCGCATTGCGCGCGGCATCCCGGTCGGCGGCGATTTGGAATATGCCGACGAGATCACGCTCACACGCGCGCTCGAGGGGCGCGTGCAATGGTAAAACGCGGACGGCATGGACAAACACGGAAATTCTGGGAGTCGCGTGAATGGCCGTGCCCCAACGGAAAAAAAATTGCTGTCTTTGTCAGGCAGCGAAATGAGCCCTCGCTTGGCGAGGGTGTTTAAATAAAGCCGTTAAACTATCATTTGTCCTGTGCTTTGAGATGTGTCATGAGCTTTCCAAATCAACTCACAGTTCTGCGGATCGCGTTGACTCCAGTGCTGGTTTTTTTACTGTCACGTGAGGGAATCTCCTACCGTTACGCCTCCTTCGCGGTATTTCTACTGGCCTCGCTGACGGACTGGTACGACGGTTATGCGGCGCGCAAATTTGGGCGCGTGACGGCGTGGGGAAAATTTCTCGACCCGCTCGCCGACAAAGTGCTCGTACTGACCATGTTTTTTGTGTTCATGTCGCTGGACCTCGTTCGCGGCTGGATGGTGGTCACCATCACGGCCCGCGACGTTCTCATCACCGGTTTGCGCAGCTACGCCGAGTGGAAACGGCAGCCGATTGTAACCAGCATGTCGGCGAAATGGAAAACCGCCGGCCAAATGACCGCGATTTATTTGATCCTGCTCTATTTGGCTATCCTTGCGCATGCCGCTGCGGCCGATACCAGCCCGGGATGGGTGACGTGGCTCGTGGAAAGAAAAGCGATCGACAAAATGATGTTTGCCGTCACCCTTTTGACGCTGGCAACCGGCGTGCAGTATATTTTTGAGAATTGGCGGCACGTGCGCAATTTGATGCTCGCGTTCTATCGCGTTTTCGATCCTGGGAATCTGGCGAAATGAGGCCGTCTTTCCAGGCCAATCTTCTCCCTCGGCTGATTGCGACGGTTGGCTTTATCGGATATTCTCCGCTTGCCCCTGGCACCTTGGGGAGCTTGGCCGCTGCCCTTGTTTTTCTCCTCTTTCCTTCGTATCTTTCAAGATGGTTTTGGATAGCGGTATTGGCGTTCTTGTTCGTTGTCGCCGTATGGTCGGCGCAACAAATGGCCGATTCAGCGGCTCAACGCGCTGCGTCCGGCAAAGTCGATCCGCAAGAGGTGGTGATTGACGAAGTGATGGGCATGGCGGTGACGCTGGCATTTTTGCCGTTGTCGCTGCAAACCATCGGTATCGGTTTTTTGCTCTTTCGGATTTTCGACATTATCAAGCCTTTCCCGGCGCGCCGCTCGGAAAAACTGCCCGGCGGCTGGGGCATTGTGATGGATGACGTGATCGCAGGGATTTATGCGAATGTCGGGTTGAGAATTATTTTGAGTTTCTGGCCATCAATTTGGAGTTGAATATGTTTCCACAAACTCAGGAAAAAAGCACAACGAAAATAATACCGGTTGAAGCCGGCTACAAAATCCAAATTCCTCCCGAATGGGCAGTAGAGTTTGGCTTGGAAAGTTCTGCCGCGGTTGAGAAAACAGCAACAGGTATTTGGGTGCGTCCGTATCACCCATTGACTTGGGACGAGGTTTTTGCCGAGAAACTTCAAATGGGACAGTATGTGTTCGCATTAGATTTGTCGGAGGTAAGCGGAGATGACTTCCTCCTCTAATCTGCAAATTGAACGCGGGCTAGACACTATGCTGATCGTCTATAGCTTGCTCAGCAGTCACCCCGCCTCCACAGTTTGCGAGCAGTTCATACGCAACCGCACCGGTTGGTTGACGACAACGTTCACGTTGTTTGAAGCTAAAACTATTTTGACCAAAGTCTATTCGGTTGACCCTGCTCTTGCTTCACAGAAATTAGCGAAGTTTGCAGCAAGCTCTATTCTCGTAAGCGAAGTGGATTTGACCACAGCTCTGGCTTCCATGCAAATGGCAGATACATTTGGTATAGACCTTACTGACGCAGCACTATTAAAACTTTCGCAGTTACACGGGGCCTCATGGCTGGCAACCGAGGACAATAAACTGGCACAGGCGTGCAAGCAAATTGGTATAACAAGTGAAACTCCAATTGATGCCATACTACGCCAACAGATGGCAACTTGGGAAGCGGCCAATCTGTCCGCGAAAGATCTGTCAAGAGTGTTGCGCCATATTTATCAGTGGTTAATTAAAACCGATCCTCAAACAGCTCAGGATTTTTGGTCACAGACTGGCGGAGGAGGCCACTTGCCGTAGAGTTTGTCAACTATTGACGATTTTTTCCAGTATGGTAGAAATTTGATGACCGCAGAAATCATCTCAATCGGCGATGAACTGCTCATCGGCCAAGTCGTAAACACCAACGCGGCGTGGATGAGCCGTCAACTCAATTTGGCCGACGCACAAGTGCGGCACATGAGCGCCGTTGGCGACAACGCCGAGGACATTCGCCAAAGCCTCGATGTGGCGCTTTCCCGCGCCGAGGTGGTTCTGCTCACCGGCGGTTTGGGGCCGACGCACGATGACATCACCAAGAAAGTCGTCGCCGAGTATTTTGATTCCGCCGAGATGGTGATGGATGAAAAAGTGCTCGCGCACATCCGCGCGCTCTTTCAGCGCCGCAATCTGCGCATGTCGCCGGTCAACGAAGCGCAAGCGCTCGTGCCGAAAAAGGCGACAGTTTTGTGGAACGATTACGGTACTGCGCCCGGCTTATTGTTCGAGCGCAATGGACGCTACTGTGCGGTCTTGCCCGGCGTTCCGGCGGAGATGCAGCACCTCATGACCATGCGCGTGCTGCCGTTCGTAAAGAGTAAAAATAAAACCGTAACGATTCGGCATCGGACGATTCGAACCTTCGGCATCGCGGAATCGCATCTCTTTGAAAAATTGTCGCCGATTGCCGATCTGGAGAAATTCGGCAAGATCGCATTTCTGCCGCATTACGCCGCCGTCGACGTGCGCATTTCAGTTTATGGTGCTGACGCCCAAGACGCCGAAGCCCGCATTCGCGCTGCCGAAGAATATATTTTGGCGCGCGTCGGTAAATATGTTTTTGGTTTTGAAGATGACACCATCGAAGCCGTGATCGGGCGTCTGCTCATTGAGAAGAAAGCAACACTTGCCGTCGCCGAATCTTGCACCGGCGGACTGGTGGCGCACCGCCTCACCAACGTCTCCGGCAGCTCGCAATATTTTGATCGCGGCATCGTCACCTACAGCAACGTCGCCAAAGTGCAAATGCTCGGTGTCCCCGAAGAAATTTTGCAGCAGCACGGCGCGGTGAGCGAAGAATGCGCCAAGTCCATGGCTGATGGCGTGCGCCGTGTGAGCGGCACAACTTATGGCGTTGCCACGACCGGCATTGCCGGTCCAACCGGCGGCAGCGAAGAAAAACCGGTCGGACTCGTTTGGGTTGGCGTTGCCACGCCGGCTCGAGGCTTCGCGCAGAAAGCGCTTTTTGCCAAAGATCGCCACGTCAACAAGGAACGCTTCAGCCAAATGGCGCTCAATTTATTGTATCTGGAGCTGAAAATGAACCCCGATAAGCCCTGACTATAAAAAGCTATTTGAAAATTCGATAGATGTTTGTATCATTTATTGAATAAAGTTTGCATGAAATTGAAATAAGTGTCTCGAACCAAGAGGTGAAACGATGTACGACCGCATTTCTATTCATCCGAACGTGTGTCATGGGCAGGCTTGTATTAAAGGCACGCGTATTCCTGTTCATCAGATCGTTCTCATGCTTGCCAATGGCGATACCATCGAAAACTTGCTGCAAGATTATCCATCAATAACACGCGAGGACATACTCGCTTGTCTTGAGTATGCGGGAGCGTTAGCCGAAGAGCAAGTTACACCACTTGAAGCGTTGGCAATTTAGCATGAAGATCATTGTCGACGAAAACATTCCATTGATGACCGTTGAAGCGCTTCGCAAATTAGGCCACGATGTACTGGATATTCGAGGTACACCGGATGAGGGATCGCCCGACGATGATTTGTGGTCAATGAGTCAGATGGAAGGACGATTGCTGATCACCACAGACAAAGGCTTTTCTAAGCATCGCAATGAACCTCATTTTGGAATGCTGATCATACGTCTCAAGAAACCTAATCGCATTAAAATTCATCAACGGGTCATGCAAGCCATAAATCAATTTGGTGAAAATGACTGGAATGGTTTCCTGGTCGTCATGCGAGACGTGGTGCAAACAGTTTGGAGATCAAAGCATTTATGAAATTTCACGAACTCACTCCCATGCTTTACACAACGAACCTCAAGGAATCCGTCGAATTTTATACAACGCTTCTTGGGTTCCAATGCGACTCGATGAGTGAAGATTGGGGTTGGGCCTCAGTCAAGCGGGACAGTGTGGCGATCATGTTGGCGCTGCCGAATGCGCATATACCATTTGACAAACCGACTTTTACGGGTTCGCTGTATCTTTATGCAGATGATGTCGACGCCTTGTGGCAGCAGTTGCATGACAAAGTCAAGGTCTGTTACCCCATCGAGAACTTCGAGTATGGCATGAGAGAATTCGCCATCTATGATAACAACGGTTACTTGCTCCAATTCGGGCAAGAGATTAGTGAGCGTTGAGCAAGCCATACTTTGGAAGTATTGGAGAAAATAACAACGAATGTATGAATTTAGCCAAGTGAACGCGGAGTGCAAAACTTCAGTTTTGCGATGCTGAAGCATCACACTCCGGTTCTGGCGGATAAATTTGGAGGGTATGGCAGATGGAAACACTCCGTACTTTCATCGCGTTGGACATGCCGCCGGAAATCAAAGCGGCGTTGGAGAAATATGTGCAACCGCTCAAGTCGTTGCGCGGCCGCGTCAGTTGGGTGAAACCGCAAAACCTACACCTGACTTTGAAATTTCTCGGCGACACGCCGGCGGTTCGCATTGACGAAATCGCGGTGGCATTGCAAGAAGCAGCTTCATTGGCCACACAGTTTTCGGCGATGGTTTCGGGCAGCGGTGTTTTTCCGAATGACGAACACCCGCGCGTGCTGTGGATCGGCATAAATGAGAAAAGCGGAACGTTGCTGAAATTGGCGCAAGCCATCGATACGCGGATGCAGCAATTCGGCTTCGCGAGAGAGAAGCATATCTTTGCCCCGCATCTGACCATAGGCCGCGCCAAAGACTCTCATATCGCGGAGATCGTTCGCGCGCTCAAAGAAAAGCCTTTTGCGGCGATGTCTGCACAGTTCCACGAAATCATTTTTATGAAGAGCGAGCTGCATCCGGCGGGGTCGATTTACACGCCGCTGCGGAAGCTGATATTAGGAAAAAATTGACTATTTAAAAATTTACGGAGTAATTGATGCCAACAGTTTTTATCCGTTGGCCTTAATTCACCCGTTGGTGAACAAAACCCTTTTGACAAAATTAAATTCGAGGGAGGAAAAATGAGCAACGAGAGAGATGAAAAAGAGAGAGATGAAAAACTGAAAGCGCTCGAGCTGGCCATCACCCAGATCGACCGCCAGTACGGCAAAGGCTCCATCATGCGGCTCGGCGATGACCGCGCCAGGCTCGCCATCGAGGTCATTCCCACCGGCGCGATTTCGTTGGATGCGGCGCTCGGCGTCGGCGGCGTGCCGCGCGGCCGTATCGTGGAAATTTTCGGCCCGGAATCGAGCGGCAAAACCACGATGGCGCTGACCATCACCGCGCAAGCGCAAAAACTCGGCGGGCTTGCGGCGTTTATCGATGCCGAGCACGCGCTGGATTCGGTTTATGCCAAAAAGCTCGGCGTCGATACGGACAATCTCATCATCTCTCAACCTGACACCGGCGAGCAGGCGTTGGAGATAACCGAGACGCTCGTGCGCAGCGGCGCGCTCGACATCATCGTCATCGACTCGGTCGCGGCGCTCGTGCCCAAAGCCGAAATCGAAGGCGAGATGGGCGATGCGCAAATGGGCTTGCAGGCGCGGCTGATGAGCCAGGCCATGCGAAAATTGACCGGCGTCATCAGCAAATCGAACGTCTGTGTGATATTTATAAACCAAATCCGCGAAAAGATCGGCGTGATGTTCGGCAATCCCGAAACCACCACCGGCGGCCGCGCGTTGAAATTTTATGCCTCGGTGCGCCTCGATATTCGCCGCATCGCCTCCGTCAAGGACGGCGATACCTTCACCGGCAATCGCACGAAAGTCAAAGTGGTGAAGAACAAAGTGGCCCCGCCGTTCAAAGAAGCCGAGTTCGACATCATGTATGGCAGCGGCATTTCCACCGAAGGCGATCTCGCCGACATGGCCATCGAACTGGGCATGATTGAAAAGAGCGGCACGTGGTTCACGCTCGGCCAGGAGCGCATGCAAGGCCGCGAAAATCTCAAGCGCTTTCTCATTGAAAATCCCGAGGTGATGAAAGACCTCGACCTGCGGGTGCGCAAAACGGTCGGGTTGATTAAAGATGATGGAGCGCCGGAGCAAACTTCCCCCGCGAAAGAACCGGCAAAGGAATCAAAAGCCGCCCGCGCCGCCGCGAAAAGTTGAGAATGAGGAAAAGCCTTCCGCCGAGCTTCACCGAAGTCACCCTACGGGCGCAGCCGAGTGTCGCCGAAAGAAATTTTTCGGGAAATCTCGGTGTTTTCGACGGAAATCTGTATATTTCAATTATAACGGACTACGCAAGCTCTTCTCTTCAGACAGGCTGAGTGCTGGGACGTTTCGCGCCAGTTTTTATCTGACAGGATAAAAGGATCAACCGGATGAGTTTTAATCCTGTCAATCCTGTTTATCCAGTCAGAAAAAGTTGAAATTTTTTTAACTTTCACTGCGCAATGGTATAACGTCATGGTCTGCTCTTATGGCTGTTGACAAAGAGCAAAAATTGCTGTTTGATGATGCCGCCTCTTCAGAGAGCCAATCTCAATTGCGCGCCGCGTTGGCGAAAGCGTATCGTCTTCTCGCCGTGCGCGCGCGGAGCGAGAAAGAGCTTCGCGATGCTCTCGCTCGCGCCCAATTTGCCGAAGAGAGCATCGCCGCAGCTGTTGAAGATTGCAAGCAGCAGCGCTTCATCGACGACACCAATTTTGCGCGGCAATTCATCCAAAGCCGGCTGCGCAATCGCCCGATGGGCCGCCAGCGTTTAGCGATCGAGTTGCGGCAAAAAGGCGTTGACGCGGAAATCATTGCCACCGCACTCGACGATTTTTTTGCAGAACAGAGCCAGTTGGCGCTCGCGGATCAACTCGCCGAAAAGCAGCGCAAACGCTTGGCGAGTCTGCCATTGCCGAAAGCGCGCCAACGGCTTGCTGATTTTCTCCGCCGTCGCGGGTTCGATTGGGAGACGATTCAGGCAACAAAATTATGGAAAGATTTGGAGGAAAGATAAAATGACACAAGTTCTCACAGAGCGCTTGACTAAGCGCGCACAGCAGCTTGATGATGCACAGGCAGAAAAAGCTTTAGCATTTATTGAGTTTTTGTTGGCGCAGGAACGCTTCGAAAAAGAGCGCTACGAGTGGCACAC
>JBOHQZ010000302.1:0-7554 GCA_050732275.1 bacterium | reverse complement strand
TTCCATGTACCGAAATCAGGCTCCAGTGGAAAAATAAATGATCGCCAAGCCACTGAAGCCACTGGTGCTCTGAACATGGCTACGTGCCTGATTGAGGGCGGTCTGAATTTTCTGGTCATCAGTTCCAGTCAAGCTTGCGACATCAATCACCGATTTCGGCTCGACTGTGCTCATATCCTGCAGTAATCCCGCTCGATTCCATCTTTCCTGATATGCAGCAGGTATGTGGCCAACGCCATTGTACAACGTTTGCGCCTGGATGGGCATACCATTGAATGCGCCAAGAAAAAGCGCCAACAGCAGTAATCGATAGCTTTTCATTTTACACCTCTGGGTTAACGTTCGTTGCACGAATTCTTATATCGTTGGTGCTGACATGTCTAAAAAAGAACTTTATGTCTTAGAATCTGTAAGCCACTGTGATTATAAATGTATCGAGCCTATCACTTACTGTTTGAACAACAAAACCTTCAGTATTCGAAATAGCATGTAAATAAGTAACGTCTAAACCAACTGGACCCCCCAAAATACGAAAACCCAATTGGAGGCTCATTGATGCTGAAGTTTTTTTGTCTGTCCATCGAACATAATCAAACTCGAATTTCCCTTTCTCATCTGGGTCAAGGAATATTATGTCGTTTATTGTACCACCGCTATGGTTTTTTATAGGCAAGGAGGCCGCGAATCCAGACAAGACTTGCATGCTCATAATTTGTTTCTTGATTGGTAGGGTGTATCCGATTCTAACCGGGATTTCAATAAAAGAAATGTCGGCTCTAATATCTCCAATCACAACATCCGAATCCTTGGGATTGAAACCCGACGGCCATGTTCTATTTTTCAACGTCACCTTTTTTCTTGTATAGCTCACTTCAAAGCCAAAGAACCCATTAAACGACCGAATCGGGTAGTAATCTTTGCCAAAACCAAAGGTCAGTCCCGGTTCGCTTTTACTTCCTCCGTGCGGAAGGATGAATAGTTGACGCCCAGCTTTAGGTAGTTCGAAGGCTGCGCCAATAGCAAGGGTGGGAATAAAAAAGCGCCAATGAACAAGAGGGCAAGAAACTTCTTCATAACGATTTCTCCTTTCAGCGGGATCATTTTCGACCCATTTTAACCTACACAACTACTATGCCAAAAATTATGACTGGATTAAGCTATTGATTTTGTGTTCTCGTGTTGAACAGCATTCAAAGCCCTACCTATCCAAAATGGATAAGTGACAAATGTCCACTATTCATATCCCATTTTGAGCAAATGCCGCTTCAATTTGTTCGGCGACCATCCCAACAGTTTTGCAGCTTGCGCCTTGTTATTGCCAGTCATCTTCAGAATTCGTTTGATGTAGGCATTCAGCAAAGTCTCAGCCGTCCATTGCTGTTTTTCTGCAGTAGTCAGCAGTGCCCCATGTTGCACCTCCAACGGCAGATGCTCGATCTCGATGCGACGGCCTGCCGTGGTGACGACAACGGATTCCATGAGCATCTTCAGCTCGCGGATATTGCCCGGCCAATCGTAGTTGGTCAGACCGGAAAGCGCCTCCTGTGAGAAGCTGAGATTTTTCTTGTAACGTGTGCAAAACTCCTGCAAAAAGAATTCGGCAAACAACGGAATATCCTCCCGGCGCTCGCGCAGAGGAGGAATGGTCAGCGTATAGCCTTTGAGGCGATAATAAAAATCGCTGCGGAATTTGCCGGATTGAATGCGCTGTTGCATATCCACGTTCGTGGCCGAAATCAAGCGAAATTCGGTGGTCACCAGCTCTCGTCCGCCGACGCGCCGAAACTGTTTGGTCTCGAGCACGTTCAATAATTTAATCTGCAACTCCTCGTCAAGATTTTCGATTTCGTCGAGTAAAAGCGTGCCGCCCCATACCAGATCCAGGTAGCCGTTCTTTTGCTCGATGGCGCCGGTAAAGGCCCCCTTTTCATGTCCGAACAGCTCGCTTTCGAGCAGACCGCGGCTCATCGCGGCGCAATCGATGGGGAAAAATACGCCGTTGCGCCCGCTGCGGCGATGGACATGTTCGGCCAGAACGTTCTTCCCCGTTCCCGTCTCGCCGTGAATAAAAATGGCAACGTTCGAGGCAGCAATTGATTCGGCGTGCTGAGCCAACTCTTGTATGGTTTGGCTCTGGAAGAGCAGTAAATGTGACATGAATTCACCCTCGCAAAAGAATAACCAGGCGGCAGTTCCCAAAAGTCAGATATCGAGTCGCACTGCAAAAACGATGGGCAAGGGGAAGAGGGGAGAACAGAAGCAGTACCGAGCTGAAAATATCCTTATAATGTTGGCAGACTGCGTCCGGAGGAATGGTGTGTACCGGGAACCAGCATTGTCCCTTTACCCAGCCATGTTGCTCCTTATTACTTTTGCAAAATTCAATAACAGACGAGCTGCCTGTGTTACGTTTACATCAACGACCGCGCCAGAGCTTGAAATTTGTCCATCCACTGGCCGGGGAACAGGCCCAGATTCAATGTGGCAAAAACGGCGATGCCCAAGGCGATGATGACGGCCGGCAGCGGTGTGACCGGCGTTTTTTCTCCTTCAGGTTCCTGCATGAACATGGCGACGACGATGCCGAGATAATAATACAGGCTGATCATCGAGTTGATGACCCCCAGAATGACGAGCCAGATATAACCGGCTTGCACGGCGCCGCTGAAGACGTAAAATTTAGCGAGAAATCCGGCGGTCGGCGGAATGCCGGAGAGCGAAAACATGAAGATCGCCATGGCTAACGCGGCAAAAGGGCGGCGATACGCCAAGCCGCGATATTCGGAAATGTTGACATATTCCTGCTCGGATTTTGCCAGCAGGGCCACGACGCCGAACGCGCCGATGTTCATAAATGTGTAGCTCAGCAAATAAAAGAGCGTGCCGGCGTGCCCGTTTTCATTATTGGCGATGGCGCCGATGAGAATATAGCCGGCGTGCGCGATCGACGAGTAGGCCAGCATGCGTTTGACATTCTCCTGTCGCAGCGCGATGACGTTGCCGATCGTCATCGTGGCAACGGCAATGGCCCAAAAAATTTGTTGCCACATCGGCTCCGCCATGATGCCGGAGGCGAGCAGCAGACGCAAGAGCGCCGCAAAACCGGCCGCTTTCGAGCCGGTCGCCATAAACGCCGCAATCGGCGTAGGCGCGCCTTGATAAACATCCGGCGCCCAGGTGTGGAACGGCGCCAACGCGATTTTAAATCCGAAGCCGATGACCATCAGCACCAGGCCGGTGACGAACAACGACTGCCATCCCAATCCGAGATCCGGTATTGGCGCTGGTTCCGTGCTCAAGCGTTGGGCTATAGCCTTGGCCAACGTGGTTAAATTGGCGCTGCCGGCGCTGCCGTAAATCAGCGCGATACCATAGAGCAAAAAGCCGCTGGCAAAAGCGCCGAGCAGAAAGTATTTAAACGAAGCTTCCAGCGCTTTGGGGTCGGTGCGGCGGAAGCCGGCGAGCACATACAACGAAACCGAAAGCGTTTCCAGGCCGAGAAAAAGCGTCAACAAATGAGCGCTAGCCGCCATCAACATCATGCCGACGGTCGCAAAAATGATCAGCGTAAAATATTCGCTATACAGCAGATACTTTTCTTCGAGAGAATTTAGTGACAACATGACCGTCAAGCCGGCGGAGATGATGAACAGGCATCGAAATCCCACGGTAAATTTATCGACGGCGATCATGCCATAAAAAGCCGTGGCGTGCTGGCCGCCCCAATGCTGGGTCGTGAAGAGCAAGCTCACCGCGAAGCCGATCAACACGACGGCCAGCAACGCTTCACTATAAAGGCGCGGAAAGATCAAGCCCAGCGCCAAAACGAGAAACCCGAGCAGCACAAGGGTCAGCTCTGGAGCGAGAAGATAGAAATCTTGAAAGGCGAGGCTTGATGAAATCATGACTTGGCCATTAGTTCCCAAAAAATTAAAAAACCAAAGGTTTTTAATACACCAAAAAAGATTATGACCAACGGATAAAAGGCGGCCAACGGATAAAGAATTCTTGGTAGCTATTCTCAGTCATTCAATTTGAAAAGCAAAATAATTTTGGGTAAAACAATTGAATCTCTTTTATCTTTAAATCCGTTGGTCATTTTTTATCCGTTGGAAAATATTTTTGAAACTGCTCATTCTTTCCTTGCCAATTGCGCCTCGCTCTTTTTCGAATTTTTGAGATCCTCGCCGGCAAGCTCGAGCGGCACCAGCTTCGGCGCTTCGTTCACGTGCTCGGCGCGGTATTGCACCGTGCGAATCAGCGTGTTGACCGAGGTTTCCATTTTTGCCAGAAACGGCTGCGGCCAGACGCCGATCAAAATGATCATCGCCGTCACCGGCGCCAGCACGAAAACCTCGCGAAGCGAAAGGTCGTTGAGCTTTTGGTTCTCCTCTTTGTCCAATTTGCCGAACATGACGCGCTGGAACATTCTGAGCATGTACACCGCGGCGAAAATCACGCCGGTGGTTGCAATCACGGCGTACCAGCGATTGCTCAGAAACGTGCCCGCCAGCACGAGAAACTCGCCGACGAAGCCGTTAAGTCCCGGCAGGCCGATGGAAGACAGCGTCACGATCATGAAGAAAGTGGTGAAGACGGGAATCTGTTTGGCCAGGCCGCCGAAATTTTCGATCAAGCGCGTGTGGCGACGCTCGTAAAGCATGCCGACGACCAGAAAGAGCGCGCCGGTGGAAAGCCCATGATTGACCATTTGCAGCAGCCCGCCTTGCAAACCCTGGTGCGTCAGCGTGAAAATGCCGAGCATCACAAAACCCAAGTGGCTCACGGAAGAATATGCCACGAGCTTTTTGATATCCGGCTGCACCATCGACACCAACGCGCCGTAGATGATGCCGATGATGGCGAGAATCGAAATGAGCGGCGTCAATTGCATTGCGGCATTCGGAAAGAGCGGCAGGCAGAAACGCAGAAAGCCATACGCTCCCATTTTCAGCAATACGCCGGCAAGGATGACGGAGCCGGCGGTCGGTGCTTCCACGTGTGCGTCCGGCAGCCAGGTATGAAATGGAAACATTGGCACTTTGATGGCGAAGGAAAGCCCGAACGCGAGAAAGAGCCAGACTTGATAGTTCGCCGGAAAAAGCAGATCACGGATCTGCACGAGATCGAAAGTCAGCGTGCCGGCGATTTTGCCGTGATAGAAATAAACGAACAAGATGGCGACGAGCATCAACAAGCTGCCGACCATGGTGTAGATGAAAAATTTCAGCGCCGCGTAGATGCGGCGCGGTCCGCCCCAAACGCCGATGATGAAATACATCGGGATGAGCATCGCCTCCCAGAAGATGTAAAACAGCAGCAGGTCGAGGCTGGCGAAGACGCCCATCATGCCGGTCTCCAACAGCAGCATGGAGACGAGATAGCCTTTGACGCTGTGCTTGATGTCGTGCCACGAGGCAAGAAAGATCAGCGGCATCAAAAACGCGGTGAGCATGATCATCAGCAAGCTCAAGCCGTCGACGCCGAGGTGATAAGTCGCGCCGAGAGCGGGAATCCACACATATTGCTCTTCAAATTGAAAAGCGGTGCGGCCATTGATGAAGCCGAAGAAAAGCGGCAGGCTCAAGGCAAACACGATGGTGCTCACCGCCATGGCGATCGCGCGCAGCAATTTGGTTTGCTCTGCCGGAATCAAGCTGATGATGATCGCGCCCGCCGTGGGCGCGAGAATGAGCATGGAGAGGAGAGGAAAGCCGATGTCGAGATCAGGCATATTAATGAGTGAGTTCTGTACAAAAACCTTTTCAACGGATGAAAGCGGCCAATAGAGATGAAGAATTCTTACTTATTAATCCGTTGATTGCTTTTTATCGTTGATCTTTTGATGTAAGCTTTTCTGCGTTGTATTGTTATTTCCAAAATCCCTCGTGTACTTTTTTCGCTTCTTCCTCCAACGCGGGGCCGATTACTTCTATCCCACCATGACCGAGAATGGTCAGGCAAGAGGGAAGTGCTTGGTTTGCGGTGTTATCAATGAAAGCGTAAAACCTTGGCGCGCTTAAAGCAAAAATGACTCTTCGAACATTGCTCCAATATATCGCGCCGGCGCACATCGGACAGGGTTCCGTGCTCGTGTAAAGCGTACACTTCGCCAACGTTTCGGGCGTGAACTTTTGTGAGGCTTGCCGCACGAGGTTCGTTTCGGCATGGCCGGTGCAATCACGCTCGGTCAGCACGGTATTCTCGGCTTGCAAAATGACGTTGCCGTTTTCATCGACGAGCAAAGCGCCAAAGGGATGGTTGCCGTGCTCTCGTGCTTGGCGCGCAATGGCGATGGCGACGCGCAGATATTTTAAATCGTTTTCACTCACATCGCAGCGTTGCTATATTTTCTGCAGTAGACGAAATACAATCTTGAAGTTTCCCCCCAACGTATGAATTAAAACCACCTGATGTTTTTATCCGCTGGTCTTAATTCATCCGTTGGGGATTTTTTAACCAGCCTTTTGCTCTTTGCAAACTCATAGCTCTATCTCACCAGCAAATACCCCAAAATAATAATCAGCCCCAGCACCAGCGTCACGGCGTAATGCTGGACGATCCCAGTCTGCCAGAGGCGCAGGAGGGAAGCGAGGCCGCCAAACAATTTCGCCGCGCCGTTTACCATGCCGTCGATCAATTTGACATCGAAAATTTTCCAGAGGATTTTTTCCGAGAGCCAGTTGAGTGGACGGACAAACAAGGCTTCGTAAATTTCGTCAACGTAGTATTTATGCGCAAGCAAATTATATAACCCGCGCAAGCGTGTAGCCCATCGGTCTGCCGCGCCGGCTTTCGCTAAATAAATTTGATAGGCGAGATAAATGCCGGCCAGTGCGACGGCCACTGACAACGCCATCAGCGCCAACTCCAGGCTAAAACTTCCTTGATGCGCCTCAGCCGTAGAATAGCCGTGCGCAAACACCGGCTCCAGAAAAGCTTCGAATTGATTGATATGGGGAATGCCGATCCAACCGCCGGCGATGGAGAGCACAGCTAAAATCATGAGCGGCACGGTCATCACTTTTGGCGATTCATGCAGGTGATGCATGACGGCGGCATCCATGCGCGGCGTGCCATAAAACGTCATGAAGATCATGCGAAACATGTAAAACGCGGTGACGCCGGCAACGACCAGCGCAATCCCGTAAAGCACCGGCGAATGCAGAAACGTTTTCCAGAGAATCTCATCCTTGGAAAAAAATCCGGAGAATGGGAAAATGCCGGCGATAGCAATGCCGCCCATGAGAAAAGTCCAAAACGTCGTCGGCGTGTATTTTCTCAAGCCGCCCATTTTCGTGATCTGGGTTTCGCCGGACAACGCGTGCATGACGCTGCCGGCGCCGAGAAAGAGCAGCGCTTTGAAAAAAGCGTGCGTAACCAAATGAAAAATCCCGGCGGTAAAAGCGCCGACGCCGCAGGCAAGAAACATATAGCCGAGCTGACTGACGGTCGAATAGGCGAGAACTTTTTTAATATCCGTCGCAGTCAACGCCATCGTCGCGGCAAAAACCGCGGTGGCCAAGCCGCCGACGGCAACGACTGCCATTGCGA
>JBOHQZ010000301.1:0-7562 GCA_050732275.1 bacterium | reverse complement strand
AGATGCCGGCAATGATGGCGGTCGAGAGATTGTTTGACAAAACGCTTCTCGTGTATGCCGTAATGAGCGCGATAATAGCCGTGCTCGAAATCCAATAGGCAAGATTGAAGCGCACGTGCTCGGAAAAAGACAGCAGCAATGTATAAAAGAGAATCAGCGCTAATCCGATAAGAATATATTGAATGGGATGAATGACTTTTTTATTCAATATCTCCGTCAGGAAAAATGCCAGAAAAGTCAACGCAAAGAACATGATGGCATATTTGGCCGTGCGCATGGTTTTCTGATATTCATCAATCGGCAAAAGCAATTTCACGCCAAAGGTCGATTCCATGATGTTGTGCTGGCTGCCGACCCATTGTTGCGGATAATTTCTGTTGAGATGAAGAATTTTCCATTCCGCGTTGAATTGATCGTGCCGGACCTGTCGATCGTTCGGCAAGTATTCACCGACGAAACTGGGATTGCTCCACTTGGAAGAAATCGTTACTTTGGTTTCTTTTCCGACGGGCACGAAGCCGATCTCACTGCTGCCGTTTAAATTGAGAGCGGCCCCAAAAGAATGGCTGCCAGCGCTCGCGGCGATCACAGGCTTTACGCTGATGCCAACTCCCAAAACATCCTTCGATTCGATGCCGGCATTGGCAACCAATTCTTCCCCATTCCATTTGATTTTGACAATGTCGCGAATGCCCTTCAAATCACTCAGGCCCAATGCCAGAAAAGCGTCCTTCCACAGAATATTTTCCGGGAGTATATTGAACTTGTTAAAATCCGGCGGGGTAAAGTCGCCCTGCACCTGTAATTTTGAGTTATAAAGAATCACTTCGTAAATGCCGCGATATCTGATTTCCGGATAAAGCTCAACGGTTATGTTCAAATTTTCCGGCAGAAAATGCGCGTGCTCGATAACGGCAACCAAATTGCCTTTTTCATCCTTGACAAGATTCTTGTAAGGCACCGTCAAAACCGGTCCGGCAAGCACTTGCCTGCCTCCCCATTTGTCGCTGACTTCAAAAACGGCGTTGTCGCGTCTTTGCTCCCGTTCCATGATCAAAGCCTGAATCATGAAAGCCGGTATTAATAGAATCAGGCTTAACGCGCCGATGATGATCAAGCGCAATCCGACGGAATTCTTTAGCTTATCGACGGACATTTCTCTAAGTTGGCATTTTGTAGTAATGCCTTCAGGAGCAGAATGTTCAGCGATCAAAGACGTGTTGAGTTTTTGAACACTGTCTTCCTCCCAAAGTTCAGCGCCTAAAGGCGCTACTACGAACTATTTCACCACAGCAATTTTAATAATTGCCACTGACGTTTCGCGCGTCCCCTTGGCCTCGACGCGCGCCAGGTAAATGCCGCTTTGAATCCCATTCAAATTCCAGACGACTTCATTATCCGTTTGAGCGAGGCCCGGGCCGGAAAGCTCTTTGACGAGATCGCCGGCGCCGTCGTAGATCGAAATCTTCACCTGCGCATCGTCACTCAAACGATACCGGATCGTCGTCGCATTGCCGTCGGTCGGGTTGGGGTAGTTATAAACCAAATTGGTTGGCATCAATTTTCCTGGAACGACGACCGGCACTTCCCTCGCGGCATTCAAGCTTGTCTGCGCCGCATCGTGATGATACATCGGCCAATCCGCCCGATTGCCGCTCGAAGGCAAATGCCAAACATGAACGTAGCCGTTGCCCGAGATGCCGACCAATTCAAGCCTGCGGTCGCCATCCATATCCGCTGCGGCGAGACTGCCAAGCCCGGCGCCGCTCATCGCCAGCGGAAAGCCGGGGACGACCGTCCCACTACGGCGATAGGCATAAACATTACCGTCAACACCATTCACGATGACGTCCTGCACGCCGTCGCCATCGGCATCCGCAATGATCGGCGTAATGGGATAAGGCGTTTTGGCGCTTGGTGTGGTGCTGATTGGCAGTAGAAAATTTTCTGCCAACACGCCGTTTAAATTATAAGCGCGAAGCTGATTCTTTGAAACCAGCACGATTTCTTTGCGGCCGTCTTGATTGATATCGCCGATTGCGACACCGGCTCTTTCCTGGCCGGGCAGATTAACAATTGACTCGAAACTGGAAGCCAACAATCTGCCCGCGCCATCACGGACGATGATTTCAAAACCACCGTCGTTATTCAAGTCGGCCATGGCCGCGGCATCGAACAAATTGTCAGCCTGAGTGATTATCCCAAACAGATTGGGAATAGTGTTAAATAAACGTCCTTGGTAATCTGAGAAGGTCAAACCACCGGCTGCGGGTGCAATAACGATCAAATTTGCTCCACCGATGCTAATGCCCCGCACTGGCCGGTTAGGAAGCGCTTCCCAGCGTTTCGCCCCATTGAAATTCAACCCGAACAACTTGCCATTCTCCGCCCCACAAATAATCAACCCGCTATCCGCCCGCACCGCAATATTCGCCCGGCTCGGCGCGCCAAGATCGAATTCCCAAAATAAATCAGCGCGGCCGTCAAAATTCGCATCACTCGCTCTCCACGCGCGCAGCTTGCCGTCTTTGCCTGCCGTCAAAACTTCAGCGCGGCCGTCATTATTCAAATCAGCCAACACCGGCGGCGCAAACAGCGAGTCGCCGAGGATCGCAAAGGTTGCTTTCGAAACACTGACGGCCAGGCCATTCGGCTGAACAATCGTGGCGGTATCGAAATTGTCAATCACCTTTTGGCCGTCGGTTTGCCAGGCCAAAATTTCACCGGCCTTCGTGGCAACGACGATATCAAGCTTGCCATCGCCAGTGAGATCGGCCAGCAGCGGCGGCAGCGTATTGGGTTTGCCGCTGACATATTGCGGAAAGTTCGGCATGGCAAACGCATTGCGCACCGAAAAACTCATCACCGGCTGGACTTCGGAAAAGTTCGTGATGACAATGCCGGTTTGCGCGCCGGAATTGGCCGCAGTGCTCGGCATCGTGGTTGGGCCAAATTCCACCACTTTGCCGGGGCGCAAAAATTGCGTGATGACCGGATTGTTCCTCCACCACGCATCTTCCGGCACACCGTTTTCGCTGCCGGAACCGGGATCGATCAAGCTGTAAAAACGACCGATGTCCTGCGCGCCATCGGCTTCTTCGAGATCGACGCCGCGGCGATTGATGTCCGCATTCACGCGATTGCTGGCGTAATTCTGGCGAATCACCTCTTCGTCAATATGCCAAATGAGAATACCGCTGCCCGGCACGACACGGTTATTTTCCACCGCGAACGGCAGGCCGAAATCATACTCATCGATTTGCGTGATCACGCCCAATTGGCCGCCGGCAATAATTTCCTGCCGGGGAAAATCGTGGAACTCAATGCGATTGCCGTTGGCGTCACGGCCAATCGCCACACGATCGCCGTTCACATCGCGGTGGCGATTCTCCAAGAGGAAATACTCGCTGTCGGTGAGGGGAATTTTATAAATCTTGTCGGGATTGGCGTGCAGCGCTGCGGCAATACTAACCGTGGTATCTCTTTTTGTAAGGACGATCGGCGTTTCCCAGCCGAGAAAAACTTTCGACCACGCTTCAGGCTGCGCCGGCAACAGGCCGATAAAATTGTTGCTGCCCTGATCCATCAATCCCCAATAGCCTATGCCCGAGGCGCCGTTATCGGTGTTGAACAAATTCGGCAGGCCGAGCTGATGGCCGAACATCAGCGCCGCGGTTCCGAGCAAGCCGAACTCGACGAGACCCACGCCGGTGACGTCGCGCGTCTGCGTTTCCGGCAAAATCACGCCGTCGGGAATATAAAATGTGCCATTGCGAACCGCAATGCCTCGATAGCTCGGGTCGCCGTTGCCGAGATTTTGGCGAAAATCTTCAATCGTCAAAAACGCGCTGGAAATATCGTTCGGCGTGCTATTCACCTGCTCCGCAAAATCTTCGCCGACGCCGGCGTGAAAAAGAATAAAACTATCGAATCGGGAAAAGTCAATGCCCGCATCCGCCTCGGCTTTTTTGAAGCCGTCTTGAAAAAGTTCGGCCAGGCGCCTGTCGCTGTTGGGATCGCGGCGGCCCGGCGCATAGTAATTCATCGGCTGGTCGAGATGATAAGCTTCGCCGGAGCCGGCAGGGAAAACCTGGTAACGCACAACCAATTTGCCGCCTGAAACATTAGCATAATAATTTTTCAGCGCCAGCAATTGTGCTTCAAAATACTCGCGGTTGTGCGGCGGCGGGTCGATGGTGTACTGCGTCGACGGTGCCAGCAAAAAGCGGCCGTTGCCGGTGGTCTGGGGAATGGTATCGGCTCTAAAATCGACGCGAATGGCGAGAATATCGAGAGTGTCAACCGCCGTTGCCCCGCGCCAAGCCGCAGCCTGCGATTTGAGCTGCAAGCGCGCGCTCGGCTGTGAATGGCGGAAATTGCTCTTGAGAGATTTACGAGCATCCTGCTTGGGAACTGAAACAGCGGCGGTCGATATCCAGGGTAGGCAAATGCAGAACCCCAGCAGACAAAATCCTATCGTTCGTCGGCGCATACATGCTATCATCGGCAAGGGCATAAACAATAATCAAAAAAGCAGCGCTTGATGGAAATGTTTGAGCATTCAATAAAATTTCCCCACGGATTGAAAAATTCCACTGATCTTTTAGTAAATCATCTGTGGGGTTTTGCAATCCGTGGGGGAGAACCATGGAGGATAAAAAAGAACCGGCAAATAAGCTCTATATGCCAATCGTGAGCGAGAACCGCATGGTGTCGCTGAGCGGATGGCCTTCGCCGGCGGAGATATAGCCGAAGTCGAGGCGATAGAGCGCATACTTCAGACCGGCGCCGAACGAGACGTATTTGACCTTGCCGATGTCATCATAATGGTAGCCCATCCGCAATCCCAGCAGATTATTGTACCAATACTCGGCGCCGCCGTTGATGATGATGTGGCGCAGCTCCTGCTTGAAATCTTCATCGCTCCACGCGGTGAACAAGGCCTTGAAAACCGGATCGGCTTTGCCGCGCCGCTTCGGCGTCACCAGCAAGCGGTCGAACTCGGTGGTAAAGATCAAGCTGTTAAATTCCTGCTTGATCGCTTGATAAGCGAAGCCCACGCGCAAATTGGTCGGCAGCGGGTCGGCTTGGTCGGCGTCGATGTACGTGATCTTTGGGCCGAGATTCGTCAGATTGGCGCCGAAGCTCAGATTGTTGATCAGCAGATTTTTTTGCAGGAAGCCGAGATCGACGGCAAACGCGGTAGCGCGGCCATCACCTTGCTGCGTGGTGTTTTTCACTTGCGGGGCGAGATTGCTGTAAATGAATTTCAGCGTCACACCCGCGGCGCCGTTGGCGGAAATCTTGCTTCCAAAACTGCCGGCCACGGCGAGCTCATAGCTGCTGAAGGTGCCGAGCGGCGTCGGATCCAGCTCGCCGGTTATGGTCTGCTCGCCCAAATTAATGAAGGTGACGGAAAAGCCGGCGGTGCCAATCGGCCCGAGGTGGTGCCGTACCGTGGCGTAATCATAATACAAATCCGGCGCGAGCTGCGGCAGCCAGTTGGAGTGCATCAGCGAAATCTCCGTGCCCTCCTGAAACGCCAAACCCGCGGGGTTCCAGTACGTCGCGGTGGCTTCGTCCGCAACGGCGACAAAAGCCTCGCCCATGCCGGCAGCGCGCGCGCCCGGGGCGATCAAGAGAAACAGCGCTGCGGCGCTGCCAGGACCTTGCGCCCAAGCCGCGGCCATCGGCAACGTCAGCGCGCCCACCACGAGAAAACTCATCAACTTTTTCATTTTAAATCTCCGGAATAATTTTTCGCATAAAACAAAAAAACCGCAAACGCGGGCATTAGATTTGGCTCAGCCCTCTGAGTCGATTGCTCTCCAACGACTCATCGTTTCGGTTTCTTAAAAAGCTTATGCCAAACACCCGCTGACGGGAATGCCGGCCTGCCAATTCCTGCGACAGGCTAAAGCGTGACCAAATCACTTTATGTACAGCTCAAAGCAAACCCGTTAACGAATGTCTAATAAGCAAACTCCAAAATTGTGCAAAAGGCTTTAAAGTACAGATAATATAAAAATTTAGATTGAGATTGTCAAGTAATTTTTTCAGCGATTTGTATTCCCTCAGTGAAGGGGGGTAGCGCAGACATCTTGTCTGCAGTCTGGAAGACTGCGCTACGATTTTCCCCCTGTGACTGAGGCATTACAGCGATTTCGCTCACCCTCGCCGCTGGAATTGGGATAAAAAGCCATCGAGTTAAAAACAATCGAAAGAATATACCGCCCGGGTTGATAGCTTGCGGAAGAGTGCGCTTTCATGATTAACACACTTTTCTCCAACGCCAAGACCAGCACGACGGTTCCCGTTGCAAAATCTGAATTGCGACTTTATTTTTTATACGAATGGAAATCGACAACGGATTGTGCAACGCGAGAATTTTGCTTACAAACGAGCATGCAACTCACAGGCCAAGGCTTTTCTGCTCGTGACGCATCATGGGATAGGCAGAATATCAACGACTTTCGCTTGGCGGACGGCAAAGGATTTGTCCCAAAATGGACAAGGTGTTTCATTTGATAGCAAACTTGCCACCGCTTGTTGGTGCAATTGCCGCCGCGAGGGCTATCGACGCGACAAGCATAATTCGAAACCACCGAGAGGGCATTTGAAAAATACAATAATGAGGCTGACCGGTCACTTAAAGTAGTTGAATTGCAAAACATTTTGTGCGTAAAAAGTGACCGGTCAGTGGCTTTCCAAATGTCATCTCAGGGATAAACTTAACGAGTGGCACTTTACTGACATGGGCCTATCGTGTCACCGTGGCCGAGGTGGCCTTTTAAAGCCTGAATTGGGATGACCAAAGTCTTCTGAGCTGGAGTACCAGGCTTATGGCAAATCGTCACCTTACTCGGAAGCGGTTGCCAATCAGGACTTATTTCGCCAGCCGGGTTGCTGCTGAGGTTTGTCTGTCCGGAGCCATCGGCGTTCATCACGTAAATTTCTGGAGCGCCGTCACGGTCGGTTTCGAACACGATCTTGGTCCCATCGGGCGACCAGGCGGGATCTGCGTCAAGTGCCGGATAGTTGGTGCGGTTGGTCTGGCTGGTGCCGTCGGCGTTCATCGTGTAGATCTCAAAGTTGCCATCGCGGTTGCTAATGAACGCGATCTGCGTGCCGTCGGGCGACCAGTTGGGAGAGGATTCAGCCGCTGGGTTGTTCGTGATGTTTGTCTGTGAGGTACCGTCAGCATTCATCACGTAGACTTCAAGGGCGCCATCCCTATCAGTCGCGAACGCGATTTCCGTGCCGTCGGGCGACCAAACGGGATAGTTTTGAAACGCTGCCGCAAGAGAAAAGTTTTTCCGGTCCCGCGGGCGCCGAAAAGTAGGAAGCTATTGTTTTCAGGGAGTTTAATTAGCCTATTAAACATACTTTAAATTTGTCCGCCATATTTAAAGTTAACTTTAAATTAATATATGGCATTCTTAGTCCCTTTATAGTCAAATCAGTGCAAAAAAAGCAAAGATTTTTTTGATGAGTTTCATTTCGCTCAATATTTATGCGGCTTTTATGGGGTTTTCAAAAGCCTCCAACTTTTTGATTGCAAG
>JBOHQZ010000300.1:0-7566 GCA_050732275.1 bacterium | reverse complement strand
ACCCGAACCCCGACCACACCGGCCATACAGCCATAGTCGCCATCCGGCTCCACCACCCATGCGGTATTCACGGTGTCGCCGGTGGAGTTGACCACCATGAAGCCGGTGGCGTCGTCCTGTTGGCCGCGTGTTCCCGGTATAAGCCCGTCTTGAGTAACGCCGAGACACTGCATGTCATTATCGGCAAAAAAGCCGGCATAGAAATCTCTAATATAATTTTTGCCGATATTTTTGACGACCAGATCGAAGAAGACGAGGTCTTCGGCAAAGGGCAGCGAGAATTGATAGCTTTTCTCGATCACCTCAATTCCCAGAGACCGTTGATGTTTCGGCGGAACGAACCGCGCTCCCTTGGCGGACAGGAAAGTGTCCGTATAAACGGCGACAAAATCTTCCTCCGAAACCGCGGCGGGACTGTAGAACGGGCTGTTGGGAAGCGAAGATCTCACCTGCACGGCCGAGCGGCTATCCGAATAATGCGGAAACGTCTCGCGAAAGTCGACAACGCTCCAGGCCGAAAGACCTTCGACGATGAGGGTGTCGAGATCACCGATTGGGTTCAAATCCGGGCCGGCGGTTCCATCCGACGGCACGATGCCGCCCAGGAACATGCCGCCACGGTTGATATAGCGGGCCTCTCGTCCGGCCAGCGCCGTTCCCGGCCAGATCGCTCCACGCTGCCGGCCATCGGTGCCGAACTGGCCAAAATTTGTTACTTCGACCCAAAGTTTGCCATTCCGATGGACGCGGGAATCCAAAAAGCGGTCCGGCAACTGGGCGCGCAGCTCTCCGAAGACGAAGAGCAGGCCAACCGCAAGGAGCCCCGCCCAGCGGGGTTGTGCTGATTTTGTTCTCATAAAATTCATCTCCAAATTTAGAAAGTGCCTGAAAAGCCACTGACCGGTCACTTTTTGTACACGGAATTTCCCGTATGTCAGCCACTTTGAGTGACCGGTCAGTTTCGCTTTGCGCGATTTTCGTACTTTGCAAACACCCTCTTAGAATCTAATCCCGAAGCCAAGAAAAAGTTGTCGCGGCGGGCCGAATTGTTGCGGATCCAAATCCAGAGGCGTGCCATTTCCCTCCGGATTTCCATTCTTGAAGCTTTTCACGATGGTATTGTTCGGATCGTTGGGGTCCGTGACCCGGCATTCGAGACAGCGATGATCGGCTTCGTCGCGCAAGAAAATGACGTTGCGGCGATTGAATAAATTATTGACGTCCAGATAAAAAGTCGCGAACAGATCGCTGACGAGGCTGAAGTCCTTGCGAAAACGCAGGTCGACTTCGCTGAAATACGGCAGCCGCGCCGAATTAATTCCGGCGTTCGCCCCGCCCGGCGCATCTTCATTGAGAGTAAAGGGCTGGCCGCTGCCGTATCGCCAAAAAACGGTTAACGAGGCGCGGTCGAGAGGTTGGCCGAACAAGCGCGGCCCTTTTCCCGCCGGAATCTCGAAGCGCACATTGGCATTGAGGGTATGGCGTTGATCCCAGTTCGCCGGGACTTCTTGCAGATTCGGATACGTGATCGCGCCAGTCGTCGCCACCCGGTTAGCCGTCGAGGCTCGCGTCGTCGCCCACATCAGCGTGTAGGTCAGCGTGCCGGCGGTGTAATTGCTGAAGCGCTTGGTGAGGTCGAATTCGAACCCGCGATCCTGGCCGAAATCCCGGTTGATGATTTTGCGGAACGGCGCCGCCTCCGGGCCGAAAACCTCGGTGTTGATCTGATTGCGAATATCTTTATAGAAACCCGTCACTCCGAACTTGATGTCGTCGCTCAATTGCTGATTGAAGCCAAGTTCGTAGGAGACGGTTTCCTCGGCTTCCAGGTCCGCGTTGCCAAAGATATTCAACTGGTTTTGGAAAACCCGAAAGCGGTTCTGCCGGATATACAAATCGCGCAGGCTCGGCATTTGCACGAAGCGGCCATAAAAGAAATACATTTGGCTGCGCGCGGTAATCGGGTGGGAAAGCCCGATGCGCGGGGAAAGATAGTCTTTGGTATTCACCGGCGTTTTTGCCGTCTCGTCGGTGAGAAAGGCTTCGCCGGTTTCAAAAACCTGGGCGCCGGGATCGAAGCGGTCGTAGCGCAAGCCCACGTTCATGATCAACGATTGAAATTCGACTTTATCCTGCACGTAGGCGGAGCCTGTCAGCGGAAAGCGATCGTAGATATCCCTGATCGAGCCCGAGGTGATGAACGGCCCATTGTCCGGCGGATCGAGGCGGCGCGAGGGAACTTTGTTGTCGCCATTGCTGATTTGCACTTGATTCAGGTCATTATATTTCAATTCAAACCCGATCTTGACTTCGTGGTTTCTGGTAAGCTGGGTCAAATAATCCACCTTGGCGGTATAAGTGAGGGTCGTGTGTCTCGCCCAATCACCGAGGTACTGCGTTTTTAAAAAACCGCTGCGGGGATCGCGCCGCCCCGCTCTTTCATCCGCAGAATCAATGGAATCCAGCTCTGCTGCCGTAAAAGTCCGAGTCGTTCCACCGCCGATCAGGCCGTCGTCCAGGCGGTTGTTCATAAATTCCGGGGTCAGGCGGATGCCATTTCTCACGCCGGGGTAAGTATAGCGAAAATTCTTCAATGCCCCGATCCTGACCTGGTAGAACGATTTGGGACTGAGCGTATGATTCCAGTTCAGCACCACATTGTAATTTCGCCCTTCACTCTGCAAGGTGTGATCCTGCAGCCATTTGTAAGCTGCATGGTTATAGGAATCCTGCCAGAATTGCGACCCCGTATAGCTGAGACCGGCGCTGATGGTGTTGCTGATTTTATAGTTCAATCTGGCGCTGTAATCGAGATTATTGCTGAAGCGCCCGCCCCAATCGATGCCCAAAAACTCTCGAACGAAAGGATGTTTGAGCGCCCTTTTGGAATTCAAATCAAATGTGACCGACGGCGCTTCACCGGCTTCTTGAATTTCGTTGGTTCTGGCAAAATTCTCCGGATAACTCGCCAATCCGGCGCTCTGGTTTTCGTTGGGCAGGTAGCCGTCGGTCCGATCCGCGGTTCCGGAAAGGAAAAATGTCACTCGGTTTTGCAAGGCCTTTAATCCCAAAGCCGGCAGCAGGGAGTTGGTAATCGGCTCCGGCCCGCCCAGGCTGAATTCGAGGCGATCCGCATTGAAGGAATTGCTGCGGATGCCCGGGCCGTCTACCATCATAAAGTCGCGGGAGCGGATTTCAAGCGGATTATCCACCGCGAGAACGTCTGAAGGATAGCGGCCGCTGCCGAACAAATGATCGTTATAGTAGGCAAGGCGCCCGGTATAGTTCGGCCCGCCGGCGCGGGTCACGATATTGACGATGCCGGACTGAGAGTTGCCATATTCGGCATTGTAGCCGCCGGTGAGCAGCTCCACTTCTTCCACGGAATATTTGTTGACGGTAACGATCTGGTTGTTGAAGAGTACGTCGTTTACCGCAATCCCATCCACCAGATACATCACCTCGCCGGAGCGGCCGCCGCGCACGTGAAGGTTTTCTCCCTCGCCGACGACGCCGGGCATCAATTGTATCGCCTCCGTCACGGTATTGACTCCCGGAATGTCCTCGATTTCTTTCGCATCAATGCGCCGGGAAGAGGAGGTCAGATCCGGCAAGACCAGCGGCCGTTCGGCAACCACGGTGACAGGCTCGCCGGCGATGACGGTGGCTTCCAAGCGAAAATCCGCTTTTGAAGTCAAGTCGACACGGACAACGACGCCGGTTATTCGGACATCTTTATACCCGATGATTTTGGCCACCACGTTGTACGTGCCGGGCGGAACCAGCAAAATGGTGTAATAGCCGTTCTCGTCAGCCGCAGCGCCCATCGTTGTGCCCTCGACGATCACGTTGGCCCCCGGCAAGGGGCTGCGATTTTGCGCATCGACGACGCGACCGGAAAGTTTGCCGGTGGTTCCGGAAAAAGCAAGCGGTACCAGGGCCAGGCCAAATCCCACGGCAAAACAGATGAACGATGCGGCCACTTTGAGAGTTCTTCGCAAATTCATAGCGCTCACTCCGTGTTTAAGTTTAATCGTTGTCAGTAACCTGTATTCAGTGTTCAGTGACCAGTAAACAGTATCCAGTAATCAGTGACCAGTAATCAGTGGACTTAAATAACTGACAACTGATTACTGAAAACTGACTACTGCCTCATTTCACTCATGATTTCCTGCACCACCGTCCGCGTGTCAATCAAGCTGGCTTTGACAACGGCGTTTTCGTGAAATGGAAAAGCTTGAAAGACCACTTGCGTGTTGGTGCCGCCGCTGGGAAAACGCAGGGCCACGTTGCCGATAAAGCCGCCCAAGCCATCAGTGCCACCATAAATAATTTCAGCGCCGTCGCCGGGAACGATTTTATCCACATCGCCGGTTTGGACGTCAATCGCAATGCGCGGAAAAGTTGAAGGCTTTCCCAAACGATTGTCGGCAAAACTGAACTTGCCGTCGCCGGTCGTGGCGCCGGCGCGATCCCACTTGCGCGTTCTGTCGATGTTGGTGTCGCCCGTGGCCGGCGCCAAATGCAAGATCTGTACTTCAAATTCGGAAGCGGCCGGCGGATTGGTGTGGTTGGCCTGGCTGAGGTCTTCTAAAATTTCCTGGCCGATGGCCCAAAGCCTGCCGCCGGCGCTCACAAAATCGGCCAGAGGCGCGCTCGTTTCCGGATAGTCGGCGCCGATTTTTCTCCAAAGGGCGGAAGCGACGCCGCTATAAATAACTACGACCTGCAGGCCGGCGAAATCCGCTGCTCCCGGCGCGCCTCTTTGCGCCACATCCCAATTTGCAAAGGCATAGCCTTCAAACAAAGCGGCGTAAAATCCATCCTCGTCGATCTCAACCAAAGGGTTGGCTTGCGACTTGTCATCGACGATCAAAATCGCCGCCGATTTTACTTCATAACTAAAGTTCGTCGTGGAAACCGCGCCGGCGTTGTCCTTGGCTTCCAAAGTAAATGTGTGCGTGCCGGGCGTCGAGGGAACGGCAAAACCGGCGACAGTGCCCAAGTTGAATTCGTTAAATGGCTGGCCGGCGGCGATGCGCCAACGATAGCCGGTAATCGTGCCGAAGCGATCGACATCGGTTCCTGTCCATCGGAAGAACGCCGTAGCCCCTGGCGCGTAAGCCGGGATCACGCCGCTGCCGGGGGTCGAAGTGCTGCCGCGCGGCCCGGTGATTAAGACCTGCGGCGGCCCCAAATTGGGACCCACTGTGAACGCTCGTGAAGTGTTCGCATTTTGCGAACCGGCGCTCGCCGTCACTGTAAAAGTGTAATTGCCTTCGTGCAGCCCGGGATAAGCTTTGGAAGTCTCCGTCGTTGTGATCGGCTGTGCATCGACGCCGCTCAGTTGAATGGCAAAGCTGACATTGCCCCCGCCGCGCGTGCGCCACTCAAACGTAAAATGCGCATTGTTCGAGATTGTGCTGCCGCTTTCCGGACCGCTGATGATTTCTACCACTAGCGGCTGATCGAACGGGTCCAGAACGCTGTCATCCTTCGCGCATGCTAAAAACAATAATACAGAAAGCATGCAACCGAAGACGCTTCGTTTGAATATCAATGACATATCGAGTTTCTCCTCAATCAGGGAATCTGCAATGAATAAGCTTAGATGACTTGATCAAACAAACACAGAAAAAAGTTCTGAAAATTTTTACTCCCAACTGATAGATGAACCCAACTGATTCAGGTTTATCCGTTGGTTTCATTTATCTGTTGGGGAAGACCTTTTTAAAAGCATAATCATCTGGGCGACTGCGTCCGTAGGATTCGTACAATCCGGATACCAAAAATTTTTTTACTGTTCCTTAAACCGGTTGCCCAGGATGAAATCACCTAATTTGACGATGCCGGTCGAAGCTTGATCCAGATAGAACAGAGACATCCCCAGCCAGACGCCCCAATTGCCCTTGGTGCCTTGAGCTTCGACGGCAATGCGGTCTCCGCCAGAGGTTCCACCAGCATCAACATTAGCGAACAGAATTCGCAGAGACCCGGGGCGCGTATTGCCAAGTCTTTCCCAATCGCGGGCCGCCGCACCCGGGATGACCGGAACAATGTCTGCGCCTGAAATAAATGCGTAGGCATTGCTATTCTCGCCGGCAGCGGCTGGAAAGCCCTCCAGGCTTTTAAACCTCGTGCCTCGCAATGGCGCCGTCGCCGACAAAACCGCTACCATGGCGTCTTTTAGCACCTGTCCAAAATTTTGAGTTCGATAGCCGGTGATCATAATATTGCCGCCGGCGCGGAAATAGGCCGCGAGCAAACCGGAGATCGAGTTCGTCGTGTGAATCGAATCCGTCATGATCACGACGCTGGAATACTTGGCGAGATCCGCCGGGCCGGGCAAGGCTCTCGTATTGACGGCGCCGGGGAATCGCTGGCTGCCGGTCAAGCGATCGACGTCCCAAACGCTGACACGCGTGAAGTTCTTGAAGAATCCGTTCAAGATCTTCTGATCCATATCCGGCTCGCCGGCATATGCGGTCGTGCTTGGATTGCTATCAACGTTGTCGATGAACAAGATACCGTTCGCCGGCGCAAATTCAGTGACCGTAAAGTTCACAGTCAGGACGTCTGAGACATTCTCGCCGGTATCAACAGCGCGGACTCGGAAAGTGTGCGAGCCGGCCGGTTGCGGCGGAAGCGAGACCTGGGGAGACGTGATAGAAGTGAAATTCACTGGATCGTCAACCGAGTATTCAAAACGAGCAATCACTCCGAAGTAGTAAGCCGTTGAAACGGTCCAGGCGAAAGGAATATTCGTGCCGGTAAACCACGCACCGGCTGCCGTTGGCGGGCCGACGGTTGAGGTCAATGCCATGATCGGCTTGAAACCCGAGCCGACAAAAAAGCTGCTCGTCGCTGGAGTTTGATCGCGCGCGCCGAGATTGTCGATGCTCGTGACCGCGACGCTGTGGTTGCCGGTGGATAAAAGATTTCCCAACGCGCTGCTAAATTCAATGATCGCCTTGCCGTTGGCATCAGCGGCAACGTTTTTCTCGCTTCCCCCATCTAACGAGTAGACGAAGCTCGCCACCTTGCCATCAGCATCCGCGCCGCTGACGTCGAATCTAACGCCGCGACCGGAAGTAGTGCCGTCGGGCGGGCCGGACGTAATGGCCGTGGTCGGTGGCTTATTCGCAGCAATTAGCGCCAGGCTCAACGTCGCCTTGGCGGGCGAGGGATCTTCAGCGCCCTCGTTGTCCAGCGCTTTGATTTCGATCGTGTGGGCGGCATCGAGAGAGGCAAAATCGAGTGTGTCCGCGGTTTTGCGCTTGTCAGTCCAGGCTGACCATGGGCCGCTATCCACCCGCACGGCAAAGCTGTCGACCTTGCCGTCCGCATCGACGCCGGTGTAATCGACGCTGTATACAAACTCGGTCAGATTGATTACCGCGCCGCCGGCATTAGTCACCGCCGGCGTCTTCGTCAGGCTCATCGAGCTGACGTAAGTTTCCGGAGGTTGATTGGCTTTTTTTGCATCAACCTTCGTGGGTCCCTTGCCGCAGCTCCATAAAAAAAGTAAGATGGGACTCAGAAGCAGTAGCAGCAGGAAACCTTTTC
>JBOHQZ010000299.1:0-7574 GCA_050732275.1 bacterium | reverse complement strand
ACGAACTTATTAGATTGAAATACTTTGGCCTAAGCTAATGAATATTTGAATTTGGAGGTTAAGATGATAAGAAAGTTGTTGCTCTCGGCCTTTTTAATGAGTGTTATTGTGGCCGCAGGGTGCTCGAAAAAAATGTCCGAAGAACAGCTCTTCGCGGAAGCGCAGAAATTCGAGGCGAAGGAGGACATCGACGGCGCTTTGAAGGTTTATGAGGAATTGAGCGGTCGTTTTTCCAACAGCCCGCACGCCGATTCGGTTCTCCAGAAGCTCGGCATGATTTACCTCAATAAAAAGGAGGAATACGCGAAAGCCGTCGCCGCGTATGAGCGCCTGGTCGAAAAATTTCCGCAGAGCAAGTATCAAGCGCAGTCCTTGTTCATGATCGGCTATATTTACGCCAATCACATCAAGGATTTCGACAAGGCCCAAAATCATTACAACCAGTTTTTGGAAAAATATCCGCAGCACGAGCTGACCACTTCCGTACAGTGGGAGCTTGATAATCTCGGCAAGGACATCAGCGAGATCGATATTTTTGCCAATTCCAAAGACGGACAGCAGCCGGCAGACGGCACGCCGGCGGAAAAAGATGGCAAGGCCGGCGTCAAGGCCAAAGAATAGAACTTTAGGGGGGTTCTTTGCCGTCTTATTTTAAAAGCCCGATGTCGGTTTTCGGCAGCGCACTTCGAAGCCTTCGTGTTTTGTGCCTCGCGCCGAAGGTTGATTTTATCATCGCCGAAAAATTGCCATTGCGGCTTTTTAAATTATCTGCAATATTTTAAATTTATAAAAGTCGATTGCCGGAGGCCGGAACTCAAATTCTAATTAGGTCGTGATGTCAAAAGTTGCAAAACCTCTTTGTCGACAAGCCCGAATAGTATTCACCCGTACAACTCTTGCCTTCGTTTTATCGTCATTCCTTTTGACGAATCCGCTATGGGCCGCGTTTCTTCGCCAGATGCCGGCGGGCGCGCCAGACTCGTTGGCCGCGGTTGCTCCGCTGCAAGTCTCGGTCAACGCTTCTGCTGCAAGCGAGGAAACGCCGTTGAATCGCCTCGCCACTTTTACCGTTCAGCTCAAATGGCAAGGGCGGCTCTCCGACGTCGAATTTGACCCGCTCGAAACGCCGCAGCTTGCCAACTTTAAAGTGGCCGGCTCTTCGTCGTCGAACTGGGTCGGCCTCGAAAACGGCCGGCAGACTTCGATCACAACGTTTTCGTACTCGCTGCGGCCGGAAGGCCTCGGCATGGGTTACGTCGAAGGCGTGCGGGTGAATTATCTCGACAAGGCCACCGGCGAGAAGCACGCGCTTTATACGAGCCGCGTGGGCATCAAAGTTATCGATGCGGCGCCGGAGCCGGACGAGGCGCCGCTTGGCTTGGCGCTGGCCGTCGGATTGTTGGTTTGCGCTGCCCTGGTTGCGCTCGTTTTTCAATTGGAAGCGCGGGCCAAAAAGAAGGAAGCGGCGCGGCTTGCGGCAACGGCGCCCAAACCCTTGGAAGATGAATTCGTCGACGAGCTGAAGAGCACGGTCGATATCAATTCTACTGATTTGAAAGAAGCTTTTTTCACCCTGTCGAAATTGCTGCGCCGCTATCTCAACCGGCGCTATCAAATTCCGGCGCAAGGCATTTCGACGCAGGAAGTCGTCGCGGCTTTGCGACAGGTTGCTTTACCTGAAGAACAAACGACGCAGATTGAAGAGATTTTGCAAACTTCTGATCTTTATAAATTTTCCGGAGAAGCCGGTGAGCCGGCGCGGTTGGCACGGGCATTTGCGCTGACTGAGAATTTCTTACAAACGAATCGGAAAAACCTCTAGTAACGTGAAATGTTTGCAAAAAACAAAGAAGTTTTTGGCTCACGGAAATGAACTCTCGCGGAAATGAATTCATGAAAATCTTTTCCGTGAGAGTTCCATTCCGTGAGCGATCTTTTTGGTTGTGGCTTGTCCACGTTGGGAAAGACTGAAGTTTGACTTTTTAAAAAGGCAACATTAAGGAGAACCGATGCACGTTGACATTCAAGCCATCAATGAAAAAATCCGGCGCGAAAGCGCGTTTATCGAAAAGCTGAGCCGTGAAATCTCGAAGGTTATCGTCGGCCAAAAATATATGATCGAGCGGCTGCTCGTCGGCCTGCTCAGCAACGGCCATGTGCTGTTGGAAGGCGTTCCCGGTCTGGCGAAAACGCTGGCGGTAAAAACGCTTTCTGCGGCCATTCAAACTAAATTTCAACGCCTGCAATTCACACCGGATTTGCTGCCGGCGGATTTGATCGGCACGCTGATCTACGACCAGCGCAACGGCCAATTCACCACGAAAAAAGGGCCGATCTTTGCGAACCTGATCTTGGCGGACGAGATCAACCGCTCGCCAGCCAAAGTGCAGTCGGCGCTGCTCGAAGCGATGATGGAGCGCCAGGTGACAATCGGCGAAAACACGTTCAAGCTTGATGATCCGTTTCTGATTTTGGCGACGCAGAACCCCATCGAACAAGAAGGCACGTATCCGCTGCCGGAAGCGCAGGTGGATCGTTTCATGCTCAAGCTCTCCATCGGCTATCCCAACAAAGACGAAGAGCTTGAGATCATGCGCCGCATGACGCGCGGCAATGTCGAAACCGTGAAGCCGGTGGTGACGCCGGCAGATATCGTGAAAGCACGGCAGGTTGTCACGGAAGTTTATATGGATGAGAAAGTCGAGCGTTACATCGTCGACATCGTTTTTGCCACGCGCGAGCCGAAGAAATACGGCCTTGACGAGCTGGAAGATTTGATCTCCTACGGCGCCAGCCCGCGCGCCAGCATCTTTTTGGCGCTGGCATCAAAGGCGCAAGCCTTTCTGCGCGGCCGCGGCTACGTGACGCCGGAAGATGTGCGCGCCATCGGCTTGGATGTGTTGCGGCATCGCATTATTATTACATACGAAGCCGAAGCTGAAGAGAAGACTTCGGAGTATGTTGTTGGACAAGTGTTGAGCCGGATTGAGGTGCCGTGATGGTAGTTCGTAGTAGCGCCTTCAGGCGTCGGGCGATAGAATTGAGAAAATGCTTCGATTAACCCGCGGCTTTGTGCCAATGCCAACGTCTCACGCCTAAAGGCGAAACTACAAACGTATTTTCATCGATTTTCATGATCCCAAAAGAGATTCTCAAAAAAGTTCGCCGTCTCGAAATTCAAACCCGCGCGTTGGTCAACGACGTGTTCAGCGGCGAGTATCATTCCGTCTTCAAAGGCCGGGGCATGGAGTTCGCCGAGGTGCGGGAATACATAATCGGCGACGACATCCGCAGTATCGATTGGAACGTGACGGCGCGCACCGGCCATCCCTACGTCAAGATTTTCGACGAAGAACGTGAGCTCACAGTCATGTTGCTGGTGGATGCCAGCTCTTCCGGCGAGTTCGGTACGCATGAGCAAATGAAGGGCGACATTGCGGCGGAAATGTGCGCGCTGCTGGCGTTCTCCGCCATTAAAAATAACGACAAGGTCGGCCTGATTATCTTCACCGACCGCATCGAGAAATTCGTGCCGCCCAAGAAAGGCCGCAAGCACGTTTACCGCGTGTTGCGCGAGATTCTTTATCACCAGCCCGAAGGCCGCGGCACCAACATCAGCGCGGCGCTTGAATATTTGAATCGCGTCATCACCCGCCGCGCCGTCGTGTTTCTCGTTTCCGATTTTCTCTCGGAAGGCTACGAGAAAGCCTTGCGCATCGCCAGCCGCCGCCACGATCTCGTCGCTATTCCCATCACCGACCCGCGCGAGACCGAGATTCCGAATGTCGGCTTGGTGGAATTAGAGGATGCGGAAACCGGTGAGATTTATTTGCTGGATACCACGAACGAGGCCAATCGCAAAAAATTTGCGCAGGAGGCGTCGCGTCGCGGCCTATTGCGCGAGAAAACTTTGCGTTCAATGAACGTCGATCCGGTTGATATTCGCACCGACCAACCGTACATTGAGCCGCTGGTCCGGTTCTTCCGGATGCGCGCCAAGAGATTTCGGTAACCGTAGCCCAGACGGCCAGTCTGGAGTAGTCTGTTACAAGTGAAATTTTTTCATAAAGCAAAGAAGCTCTGGCTCACGGAAATAGAACTCTCACGGAAATGAATTCATGAAAATTTCTTCCGTCAGAGTTCTCTTCCGTGAACGGCCTTTTTGGCTACGGCTAGTCCGCGTTGGGTCTTTTGGGTGAAATCAGCAAAAGCAATTTCCAACGGATTTAAAAACGACCAGCGGATTTTAAATGCTTAGCCATGTTTTTGACATCAGTTGGTCGCTTTTCATCCGTTGGGCCAACTTTTAAAAATCTCTTTGATTATGGTTGGACGAATTTTATTTTGCACACTCCTGCTTGTATCAACATCGTGCAATAAATCCCCGCAGCAAAATATGCCGGGTGATCGCGTGCGCGAGTTTGCCAATGTGCTCTACAATCGTGAGCTTTACAAGCAGGCGATTACGGAATACGAACGCTATTTGCGCGATTATCCGCTCGACGAGAACGAGCAAGCCAACGTCAGCTACACGATTGGCAACATTTATTTTGATCGCGTGCGCGACTACGAGTCGGCGCTGGCGTATTATCTGCGCGTCCGCGAGCTTTATCCCAAAAATCCGCTCGTGGACGATGCCGGCAAACGCATCGTTGAGTGCCTTGAGCGTCTTCAGCGCTCTGCTGACGCACAACAGGCGCTTGAAGAGAGCACGTTTCTCGATCCCAGCCAGGCAACGCCAAAACGGCCCGGCACTGTGATTGCCAAAATCGGCGCCCGTGAAATTACCACCGGCGATTTGGAATATGAGATGAAGCGCCTGCCGCCGTACGTGCAGACGCAAGTCAAAGACAAGAGCAAGCGCGTTGAATTTTTGCGGCAATTCATCGCCACCGAGCTGCTCTACGACACCGCCAAGCGCAAAGGCCTGGAAAAAAATCCGGAGGTGGTGGAAGCCGCCTTTCAAGCCAAGCGCGGCTTGATGGTGCAAAAGCTGCTGGAGGAGGAGATCGCCAGCAAAGTGGATTTCAAGGATAGCGATGTCGAGTTGTATTATCGCGCCAATTTGAGCCGCTACGCCCAGGCCGACTCCAGCGGCAAAAGCCGGCAACTCTCTTTTGATGAAGCGAAATCGCAAGTGACACAAGATTACGTTCGCGAGAAGCAGCAGGAAAAATACAACGAGCTGCTCGATCGCATGATGCGCGCCGAGTCAGTGCAGATTTATGACGATAAAGTGCAATGAAGGAATTCTTACACGAAAAATGTAAAATCGTTTGGGGTCACAGAAATAGAACTCTCACAGAAAAAATGTCTTTAACGCAATTCCGTGAGAGTTCCAATTCCGTGAGCCACACGGCTTTTCTTTTGAAATATAATTTACCTAAGCTAAGCTTTGGCGTTGCCGTTTGCTTTTTGTTTTTTTCTATTTGCCTTTTCGCGCAGGAGTCTCCCGTCGCAGTGGAATCACGTGTCGATAAGAGCAACATAACCATCGGCGATACCGTGCGCTATGCGGTCAAGCTGACGCGCGACAAAAACGTACAGGTACGCTGGCCGGCGTTGGGCGCCAATCTCGGCGCGTTCGAGATTCGCGATTACCAAAAGCCCGACCCGCGCCAGGCGAAAGGCCGCGTCGTTGAAGAAATCGCTTACACGATCTCGACTTTCGACACCGGCCGCTTCGTCATCCCGCCGCTGGCGATTGAATATCAAACGCCGCCGGATTCGACCTGGCATCAAATGCAAACCGAGAAGCTGGAGATTTACGTGGCTTCGACATTGCCGAGCGAGGCCGGCGACATTCGTGACATCAAATCGCCGTGGGAGCTGCCGCGCGACTGGAAATTGATCATCATTATCGGGTTGATTGTTTTGGCCTTTTTAGTACTCGCTGCGGCAGGCTTTTATTACTGGCGCAAGCGACAAGGCAAAGGAATTTTGCCGGAGCGCAAAGAGCCGCCGCGTCCCGCTCACGAGGTGGCTTGGGAAGCGCTGCGCAAATTGCGCGAAAGCGATCTGCTCACGACCGGTCAAATCAAGGCGTTCTACATCGAACTTTCTGAGATCGTTCGCCGTTATATTGAAGGGCGTTATTTCATTCCGGCTTTGGAGCTGACCACTGGTGAGTTGATGGATGATTTAAAGCAAGCCACGCTCGAATCGGATGCCCGTGACCTGCTTCGCGGTTTATTGGAAATGAGTGATCTCGTGAAATTCGCCAAGCATACGCCGGCAAATGAAGAGCACGAGCGCGCCCTGCAGCTCGCCGAATCTTTTGTTGAAATGACGAAGCTCGTGATGATGGCTCCGGCTGAGGCTGCTAATGGGCAAGCCGTGAACGGGAAAACGCCGGACGCACCCTCGTCAAGTGCTGAGCCGGCAGCAAAAGTGGCGGAGGTGGCTTGATATGCCGAATTTTGTGTATCCACAGTTTCTGTTTTTGCTCTTGCTTCTGCTCCTACTGGGTTGGCGATATTGGCGGCGCCATCAACGCCTCGGCGGCACGATCCGGTATTCGAATTTGGATTTGCTCAAGAATTTGCCGATGCCGTCAAGTTATTTGTCAAAGCATTTTCTCTTTGGCTTGCGGCTTTTGGCGTTGGCACTCATCATTGTGGCATTGGCGCGGCCCCAAAGCGGACACACCGAAGAAGAAGTGACGACCGAGGGCATCGACATTGTGATGGCGCTGGATATTTCCAGCAGCATGCTGGCGGAAGATTTTAAGCCGAAGAACCGCATCGAAGCCGCCAAGTTGGTGGCCGAGCAATTCATTTCCGGTCGTCAAAGCGACCGCATCGGCATGGTGGTTTTCTCGGCGCGCAGCTTCACGCAATGTCCGCTCACGCTCGATTACGGTGTGTTGATCAACTTTTTGAAAAAAGTCGACGTCGGCATGATCAAAGAGGACGGCACGGCGATTGGCTTGGGCCTGGCGAATGCCGTTGACCGTCTGCGCAACAGCAAGGCCAAGAGCAAGGTGATCATTTTGCTGACCGACGGCCGTAACAACGCGGGCGAGATCGATCCTCTCACTGCGGCGCGTGTAGCGCAGGCGTTCAACGTGCGGATTTACACGGTTGGCGTGGGGACGCGCGGCGAGGCGTTGTATCCAGTGCAAGATCCCTTTTTCGGCAAACGTTACGTGCGCATGCCGGTGGACATCGACGAAGAGTCGCTGACGAAGATTGCGCAGATCACCGACGGCCAATACTTTCGCGCCACCGACCGGCAGAGTCTGGAAAAAATCCTTGCCGAGATCGACAAGCTCGAAAAAACCAAAATCGAAGTCAAGCAATTCACGCGATATCGCGAGTTGTTTGTCAGTTGGCTGGCGGTGGCAATGGGGCTGATCTTTGTCGAGGTTGTTTTGGCGAATACGAAGTTTAGGAAAATACCGTAAGTCAGTAGCAGTAGCACTGGCAGTAGCAGTAGAATAATCGAGACGTCTACGCTTTACGCATTACACATTACGTTTTACGATTTAACATGATCCGATTTGCCAACAACTTTGCGCTATATTTGCTCGCCATCATCCCGGTGATGATCGGCTTTTTCTATTTCGTCTTTCG
>JBOHQZ010000298.1:0-7608 GCA_050732275.1 bacterium | reverse complement strand
CGTCAAGGCTTATACGCAGCGCGAGAAGGTCAAGAACAAATATACCGGCGCCAGCGAGGATCCGGATGAGCGGCTGATGCGCTCGATCGAAGAGAAGATCGATATTCCCGAGAGCCGCAAGGACGACTTCCGCCGTGAGATCATGAATTATATCGGCGCGTTGGCGCTGGAAGGAAAGACCTTCGATTACAAAAGTAACGAGCGTTTGCAGAAGGCATTGGAACTCAAGCTCTTTGAAGATCAAAAGGACACCATCAAGCTGACCAGTCTTATCTCCAGCGTGGTCGATAAAGAGACCCAGGAAAAAATCGACGTGGTGAAGTCGCGCATGATGAAATACTACGGCTATTGCGATATCTGTTCCACCGATGTGCTCAATTACGTGGCCAGCATCTTCGCGCGCGGGGACGTGAAGCATCACCATCACCGGTAGAAGAGCTTTTGTATCCAGTGTGTGAATTGAATTTTGAATATGGTCAAAAAAATAGAAAAAGACCACAGCCGTTTTCGGCAGATCATTCGCGGCAAGATCAAAAAAGAGCTGCGGAAGTACATCACGCGCGGCGAGCTGATCGGCAAAAAAGGCAAAGATCTGGTGAGCATTCCGGTGCCCCAGATCAACCTGCCGCATTTCCGATATTCATCCCGCAATACCGGCGGCGTCGGCCAAGGCGATGGTGATGTCGGCACGCCGATTGGCCGCGGTGACGATGATGGCGGCACTGGCCAGGCCGGCGAAGCGCCGGGCGATCACTTGCTCGAAGTCGACGTCTCGCTCGAAGAGTTGGCGCAGATGCTCGCTGAGGAGCTGGAATTGCCGAGCATCCAAGCCAAGGGCAAGAAGAACATCGTTAGCGACAAGGATCGCTACACCGGCATCAGCCGCAGCGGCCCGGAGTCGTTGCGCCATTTCAAGCGAACGTATAAGCAGGCGCTGCGGCGTCACCTCATCAGTAAAACTTACGATCCGGACAATCCCATCATCATCCCGTATCGCGAAGACCGGCGCTATCGCACGTGGAAAACGCAACAGTATCCGGAAGCGAATGCCGTGATCATTTACATGATGGATGTTTCCGGCTCGATGGGCGAAGAGCAAAAAGAGATCGTTCGCATTGAATCGTTTTGGATCGACACCTGGCTAAAATACCAATACAAGAATATCGCCACGCGCTACATCATTCACGACGCGGTGGCGCGGGAGGTCGATCAAGAAACTTTCTATCACACACGCGAGAGCGGCGGGACGATTATTTCGTCGGCTTACAAACTCGCCAATCAGATCGTTGACGAAGATTACAGCCCAGCGGAATGGAATATTTATCTGTTTCATTTTTCAGATGGCGACAACTGGGGCGAGATCGATACGGACGAATGCATCGCGCTGCTCGAAGAGAAACTGCTGCCCAAAGCGAATCTCTTTTGCTATGGCCAGGTTGAAAGCCCTTACGGCAGCGGCCAATTCATTCGGGATTTGGAGGAATACTTTGAAGGCGAAGACAAGCTGATTCTGTCCGAAATTGCCGACAAGGAAGCGATTTATCAATCAATCAAGGATTTTTTGGGCAAAGGCAGGTAACGTAGCACAGACTGCCAGCCTGGCATTCCTTGAAAATCTTTGTGTGGTAATCTAAAAATCCGTTCCAAGGTACAAAAAGATTTTTTCTGAACGATGTTAATTCTATGAAATGAAATTTGATGCAAAGCACCATGAGCCTCTCAGCGGAACTTTCTGCCATACGTGACGAGATCAAAGGTTACGCGCGCGAGTTCGGCCTCGATTTTTATGAAACGATATTTGAAATGCTCGAGTATGACGAACTCAACGAAGTTGCCAGTTACGGCGGCTTTCCGACGCGCTATCCCCACTGGCGGCACGGCATGGAATACGAAGAGCTGTCGAAGAGCTATTCCTACGGCCTCTCGAAAATCTACGAGATGGTCATCAACAACGAGCCTTGCTATGCCTATCTGATGCGCTGCAACAATCTCGTCGATCAGAAGCTGGTCATGGCGCACGTGTACGCGCACTGCGATTTTTTTAAAAACAACTCGTGGTTCTCCAAAACCAACCGCAAGATGATGGACGAGATGGCGAATCACGCCACGCGCATCCGCCGTTACGTGGAGAAATACGGTGAAGAAAACGTTGAAGACTTCGTCGACGTTTGCCTTTCTTTGGAGAATTTGATCGACCCGCATTCCCAATTTGCCGAGCCTCCGAAGGAGATGCAGGAAGCCGAGCCGGAGGAAGAAGAATCGGTAGAAGCCAAGCTGCGTTTGAAAAGCGAAAAGGATTACATGGATGAGTTTATCAATCCGCGGAAGCTCATCGAGGCGCAGCGCAAAAAGGAGGAAGAAAAAGCCAAATCCATGTTGCGCAAGCTGCCGGAAAAACCCGAACGTGACATCTTGCAGTTTTTGATTGACTATGCGCCGCTGCAAAAATGGCAACAGGACGTGTTGGCGATAATTCGTAAAGAGGCCTATTACTTCGCGCCGCAAGCCCAGACCAAGATCATGAACGAGGGCTGGGCCACGTACTGGCACTCCAAAATGATGACCAGTCGGATCCTTTCCGACGCCGAGATTATCGACTACGCCGATCATCATTCCGGCACGCTGTTCACCTCGCCCGGCCGGGTAAATCCCTATAAGCTCGGCGTCGAGCTTTTTCGTGATATTGAAGAGCGCTGGAACAAAGGCAAATTCGGCAAAGAGTATGAAGAATGTGATGATCTCGAAGTCAAGAAAAATTGGGACAAACGGCTCGGCCTGGGGCGCCAGAAGATTTTTGAAGTGCGCAAGATGTACAACGACGTCATGTTCATTGACGCGTTTTTGACGGCGGATTTTTGCCGCGAGCACAAGATGTTCGTTTATGAGTATAATGACCGCAACAATCTATACGAAATCACCGACCGTGATTTCAAGGTCATCAAGCAAAAGCTGCTTTTCATGCTGACCAATTGGGGGCAACCGTTTATTTATGTCGAGGAGAGCAATTACAAGAATCGGGGCGAGCTTTATTTGCGGCATCGCCACGAAGGCATCGATCTCAAGCTGGACGAAGCGCGCGACACGTTGCGGAATCTCTATGCCACTTGGACTCGTCCGGTGCATTTGGAGACCATAGTTGATGAGACCAAAACCTTGTTGAGTTTTGAGGGCGAGGAGTATAAAGAAACGGAAATTGACTAACGGAACAGTAACCCATAGGTGCTGCTATGACCCTCGGACACAAACTCGTGGGTAAGCTGAACGTGATTCGGCAAGCTGAAAACGGCGAACGATTTTCCTTGAAGCAGAGCGGCGAGGACAGCGGTTATGTCATTAAAGAGCGGATGGATGGCATTGACCTGCAGATCGAAATCGAGGATTTCGACAAATTCAGTTATATGGTTAAAACCATCTCTTTGACGTGCCTGCAGGCGCCACCGCCGACTACGTCGCTCAAAGAGTTGTTGCTGCGGCAGTCTGCTGAAATCGAGCGCCGGATTTCCTATTTGCTGGAAAGCTTCCGCCTGGTGGAAGTGGACGAATTCAATTGCCTCGCGCAAGTACGCAGCGTTACGCCGTATCGAAAGAATGAGGACAGGCTTTATTACGAAGTGCTCTTGCAACACGGCAACAGCATGACATTCACACGCTATAGCAAGCAACGCCTGGCGGAAAAGCGGGATGTCGTGCCAAGCCATCTGACGCAAGAAATCTTCGAGCGCCTTGTCGATGATCTTGCTGCCGTGATGCAGCTTGGATGAGCTTGCTGAGAATTGTTGCTGGCAGCACAATATACCCACCCTCACCATTTTTTTGACGTGATGAAGGGTGAAAGGGCCGTTTTTTGTAAACCAAAATAACGAGGCTATTTTACCAGCCTTTTGGCGAGCAAAAATTGGGCGACTGAACGAGTCTTTTAATTATTGTTGTGTTCTCCGTTCCTTGTTTTTAGTCTATGTTATTGTCGTTGCCATTCTTCGTTTTGCTTGTCTTACCTCATTTCAAATTTGCCTACTCTTAATTTGTACTTTGCCTTCACAGCCAATCCAATTTTAATTTTCACGTTTTGATAATTGCGTTTTATCTTTGCGCTTCATCTTTTTGCTTGCTTCTCAACACCGCATGAGGTAATTTAATTTATAGAGTTATTCAATTTCGACAGCTTGGAAGCATGGAAAAAATTGATAAAAAAATCGAAATTCGCCACGGCTTGACTATCGTTTATACCGGCAACGGCAAAGGCAAGACGACGGCGGCGCTCGGAACCGTAATTCGCGCAGTTGGTTACGGCCTGCGTGTTTTCATGCTGCAATTTGTGAAAGGCTCCTGGCACTACGGGGAGCTGGATGGCGCTAAATTGCTGGCGCCATATTTCGTCATCGAGCCGATGGGCAAAGGATTTTATAAAATTCTCGATGATAAACTTCCGGAAGAAGAGCACCGCAAAGCCGCGATGGCAGCGGCTGATCGCGCCTTTGCCATTCTGCGCAGCGGTGAATATGATATGGTGATACTCGACGAAATCAACGTCGCCGTAATGACGGGATTATTGCCGGTCAAAAAAGTGTTGGAGATTATTGACGCCAAGCCCGAAAGCGTACATTTGCTTCTCACCGGCCGCGGCGCGCCGCCGGAAGTCATCGACCGCGCCGATCTCGTGACTGAGATGCGAGAGATCAAGCATCCCTATCAAAAAGGGAAGCTGGCACAGAAGGGCATTGATTTTTGATTGCGGATTTGGGATTGCGGATTGCGGCAACTATAATAATCTTGATGTAACCAAAAACTTGAGACGCCAGAATAAAAAGAGTTCCAACGGATGAAAAGCGACCAACGGATTTGAAAATAAAATCCGTTGGCCGTTTTTTAATCCGTTGGGCATAGTTTTTAACTTTTTGAAGTTGAGTCGTTTTTCAAATAAAACGTGCAATCGAGTACACATGAAACCTTTAATTGATACATTCGGTCGCGCCGCCACCAACCTTAGAATCTCCGTCACCGACCGCTGCAATTTTCGCTGCCGCTACTGCATGCCGGAAGAAGGCATGAAGTGGATGAACCGCCAAGAGATTTTGACTTTCGAGGAAATCTTGCGGCTGGCAAAAGTCTTCATCGCGCTCGGCATCAATAAAATTCGTCTGACCGGCGGCGAGCCGACGCTGCGCAAAGATTTGACGCAATTGATCGCCATGATCGCCCCGCTTCCCGGCTTGAAAGATCTCGGCATGACCACCAACGGTTTTTTTCTGAAAGAATTTGCCGGAGATTTTTATCGAGCTGGCTTGCGCCGCATCAATGTCAGCTTGGATTCACTTTCGCCGGATCGTTTCGCTACCATGGCGCGACGCGACGCCTATCAAAAAGTGATGGCGGGCCTTGATGAACTGGCGAAGCATCCCATTCGCCCCGTGAAAATCAACACGGTGATCATGAAGGGTTTCAACGACGACGAAGTCTTGCCCTTGGTGGAGTTTGCGCGTAAGCAGGATTATCAAATCCGCTTCATTGAGTTCATGCCGTTGGACGGTGAGGGCGTCTGGAGCCGCGACAAGGTGATGAGCACCGCGGAGATTCTCGATGTTATTCGCATCAAATATGATCTCATCCCCAAAGAAACCCGCGCCGATCACGTGCCGGCGGACACCTTTCGTTTTATTGACGGGAGAGGCGAAGTCGGCTTCATCAGCTCGGTGAGCGAGCCGTTTTGCGACTCGTGCAATCGCATTCGCATCACCGCCGATGGGCATTTTCGCAATTGTCTTTTTTCTCTTGAAGAAACCGATTTGAAAACACCGATGCGCGCCGGCGCCAGCGATGCGGAGCTGGCCGAGCTGATTCGCGGCGAAGTGTGGCGGAAATGGGCGGGACACCAGATCAACTTGGCGACGTTCGTCAAGCCGGAGCGGAATATGTCACAAATCGGCGGGTGAGTGTCTACTGCAAAGTCTTTTTGTGTCCCAGAATTTGAAGATCGCGCCCAAGAAGAAATGCTTGATAATCTTGGCGCGATTTCTTATTTTAATAAGAATAAGAGGTTTGACAACTGGAGAAAACTTATGAAAGATAAAAAAGCGGTTTTGGTCTCTTTTGTGATTGAAAGAAACGATGACGGCTATCTGGCTTCGGTGCCGAGTATTCAAGGCGCTTTTGCCGAAGGCGACTCCATTGAAGAGGCGATCTTCAACTGTGTTGATGTCCTGAAAATGATTTTTGATTATCGGCGCGAGCGAGGAGAGCCGGTAGGATTTGATGCCGTTAAGTTGACAGCAAATACACGCATGACGATCGCTCTTCCTGTGGGGGTATGATGAGATGGCCAAGCTGCGAGAATTGAGCTATCAAGAGGCCATACAGCGCTTGCGAAAACTGGGCTTTCGTTTTTATCGACACGGCAAAGGATCGCATGAATTGTGGGTTCGCGATACAGATGGTCGTGTTGTGCCAGTTCCGCATCATCGAGGTAAAAATATTCGCAAAGGAACTGTTAGAACGATTATTAGAGAAGTGGGAGTAAGTGTGGACGAGTTTATGCAATTGTAAATTTGAAGCAAAATCGAGAGAAATGAAATGTCTGAAATTCGCAAAGTGATCATCATCGGCACCGGCCCGGCGGGTTACACTGCGGCGCTTTATACGGCCCGTGCCAACCTCAAACCGCTTGTTTTCGCGGGCCCCGAGCCCGGCGGCCAGTTGACCTTGACGACATTGGTGGAAAATTACCCCGGCTTCGCAGAGGGCATTATGGGGCCGGAGCTGATGGATCAAATGAAACGGCAGTGCGAGCACTTCGGCGCCGAGATCATTCATGATGCTGTGACCCGGGTGGATTTCAAAAAACCGCCTTTCGAGATTTTTGTCGGCGACCAAAAATATACGTCGGAGACGATTATCATTTCCACTGGTGCTTCGGCGAAATGGCTCGGCTTGGAATCCGAGCGCCAGTTGCGCGGCCACGGCGTCTCCTCGTGTGCCACCTGCGATGGCGCATTTTTCCGCAATCAAGAGCTTATCGTCGTCGGCGGCGGCGACGTGGCGATGGAAGACGCGACTTTTCTTACCAAATTCGCCAGCAAAGTGACCATCGTGCACCGTCGTGACACGTTGCGGGCCTCGAAGATCATGCAAGAGCGCGCATTGAAAAATCCCAAAATCTCATTTATATGGGATAGCACCGTTGAAGAGATTCACGACGTTAGCAAAGGCACGGTCACCGGCGTGACTCTGCGCAATGTCAAAACCAACGAGCGCACGCATAAGCGCTGCGACGGCGTTTTTGTCGCCATCGGGCATCAACCGAATACGGAAATCTTCAAAGGCCGGGTCGGCTTGGATGAGCAAGGCTACGTCAAAACCAAGCACCGCACCATGACCAATGTCGAAGGCGTTTTTGCCGCCGGTGACGTGGTCGATCATTATTATCGCCAAGCCGTGACCGCAGCGGGCATGGGTTGCATGGCGGCGATGGATGTGGAGAAATATCTCGAGGCCAAACATGGCTGAAACGCCGAACGCGCCGGCATCAACGCGGCGGCGCTTGCCTGGAACCCGTTGGAGCGCGATTCGTCTCAACTGGCGCTGGATCGTCCAGGCTCTGGCGTTGATCGCCGG
>JBOHQZ010000297.1:0-7617 GCA_050732275.1 bacterium | reverse complement strand
CTGCATGCCGACAAAACAACAAGTGCGAGCATCAGCAACAAAATTTTTACTGAAGCTTGAAAAATGCTTTTCATGGTAATTGGCTCTTTGAGTAAAATGGGTGGTTTAAAAGATCAAAATCAGTTTGCATGATCCGTATTGCTTCATCGATCGCTATCTGATATATCGTTTCATAAAAGTATTTACATAAAAACCGTCATTGCGAGTGCTATACCACTGCAGTGGCTTTTTCAGGAAGAAACGTCATCGCGAGGAGCGCTTTTTGCGACGAAGCGATCTGTTAATTTAAAAGATTGCTTCGCTGGAAAGCGCGCGCAATGACAACGTTTTACTGAAACGAGATGCTACCTTCCTTGCGGCAAATCACCCCACATGCGATGCGAGATTCGCCAGGTTCCATCGGCTTGCCGTTTCATGATCATCAGATAATTGCCGTTGTTGGTGCGCTCGATCTTGTTGCTGCCGTCTTCATAAGTAAAGCTCAATTTAAACGTGCCGCGAATGTATGCCACCTCATTTTCCCCGTTAACCTCATCCGTTGTTATCGTGAAAGCGGTGACGGTCGTTTTGCCGCCGCTCGGCCACCAGAATTGTTTGATGGCTTTCATTCCTTCGATGGCGCGCGAACCTTGCGGAATCAACACGGCGTTGGGCGCAAGCGTCTTCATCACGGCAGTGGCATCATTTTTCAGCCAAGCCGAAACATACGCTTCATTCACGGCTTTAATTTTGATAACATCGGCAGCCGATAATCTTCCGGCACGCGTCTGGACATAAGCCGAGCTCGTGAACGCGACGAGCACCAATGCACCAATAAAGCTACAAATAATTTTTGACATGCACTTGATTTCCTATTATTGAGACTCTATCCATTTGCCGTCTTGCAAGCGATAAACTTTATTGGACATTTCTCTGAAATCCGTCGAGCCGCCAAAGATCAACCACGCGCGTTCGAGGGAATCATAAACAAACGTTTCAGCATTGGGCGCGGGCGCCGGAGGAACATCGAGTTTTTTCCAATCACTTCCTGTCCATTGCCAGGCATCGTTGAAGCTTTCTCGACCTTGGCCGCCGGCAATCAGCACCACTGATTCCAACGCCTCGTCATAAATCATGAGATGAAAAAAGCGCGGCTGCGGCGAAGTTGTTGGCGACATTTGCTTCCAAGCTTTGCCATCCCAAGTCCACGTATCGTCAAAATAATCTCTGGGATCGCCGGCTTTGGTTTTATTCTCAATCATGCCGCCGAAGAGAAAGGTAACTTTGTTTTTCTTGTCATACGCCATCGCATGAACGCCGCGCTTGGCTGGCCCATCGGTCGCCACTTGTTTCCAAGCTTTGCCATCGAATTCCCACGTATCTTGAAACACTTCGTTGTTGGCGCCGGCGCCGCCGAACAACACGACACGCTTGTGGTCGACGTCGGTTGTCATCGCGAAATGGCTGCGCGCCGTCGGGCCGGAAAGATCGAGATTTTTCCACGCACGTCCATCCCATGCCCACGTATCGCCGAATTGATTCTGTTGCAAATCTTTGCCGCCGAAAAGAAGAACATCTTTGAGATTCGGATCATACGCCATGCCACGTGCGGCCACTCGGTCCGGTGACATCGTACTTCCTCCATTGCTTGCCGTCAAATTCCCAAGTATCCGCCAGCAACTGAGGACTCATGCCGCCGAACGTTACAAAGACTTTGCGGCTTTCGTCGTAGGACATCATGTGCGCTACGCGAGGAGAGGGCTTATCTTGCGCAAATGAATTTGCCGCGAAGATGGCAGCGATCAGAACCAGCGCAATTGATTTAATTTTCCGATCCAACATTGGAGATTCCTTATGTTGACTCAGTGAAACGCAACTTCGGCAAAGCCTTTTGGAGCGCTTTTGCGCCTTCCTCGGTCACTTTGGATTTGCCAATCAACAACACCTCGAGTTTAGGTAAATTTTTGAGATGCGCAACGCCAGCGTCACCAATTTGCGTGTCGAACACGCTGATCTTTCGCAATTGCGGAAAGGCTTTTAGATGCACCAGTGCTTGATCGGTAATTTTCGTTCCTCCCATTAACAGCGTTTCAAGCTCGGTCAAATCTTTCAGATGCACGAGGCCGCTATCGCTGAGTTGGGTGCGAAACAAATTGAGGAAACGAAGCTTCGTCAAATGTTTGAGATGTGCCACGCCGGCATCGCCGATCTTTGTCTTCCGCAGATCGAGATGGCGAAGCTCTTTGAAAGGTTCGAGAGGTTTCAAATCCGCATCACCGATATTGGTTTCGTGAAGGTCAACTTTGACAACAGGCTTGCCGGCGCTCAACGAATCCACTTCGACCGTTCCACCCAATTTGATAATGGCAGCGATTGCCCGCTCCCGTTCGGTTGAAGCTGGAGACTGTGTCATACACAAAGACGCAAGAGCAATAACGATCAGGACATAGAAAAGATTAGATCTCATGAGTTACTCCTTAAAATGAACGACAAGTAAAGTCCGACTTGAGCGGTAGAATTTACTAAATTAGAAAAATCATCTTGCTCAAGTCGGACTTTGCCCAACCTCTTCAACTTCTCGAAATTGCCGCCAGCTTCTGCTCCGCTTTCTTTCGCATGAAAGAATAATTCAAATTGCTCAGCGCATTAAAACGAGCCGCTTTCTTATAGGACTCTTTCGCGTTCTTGACATCGCCTTTGCCTTCATAAGCCAGCGCCAAACGGTAGAGCGTATAAGGATTTTGCTGATTGGCCTTCTGGAAATGCGCAATAGCTTGATCGTAATTCTTTTCCGCCAGCGCAATCGATCCGGCCAACTCATGCGCCAGCCAGATTTGAAACGTATTCTTTGCCGCTTCGGACTGTGCGCGAAATTCCTCGGCTTTGGCTTTTGCCGTCGCCAAATCTTTTTTCATCAGCGCGACACGACCGGCGTTATAAAGATAGGCGCGCTTGGCGTTCTCTTTAACCCCTGCCGAAAGATTTGACGCCTCGATAAGCTGCAGCGATTTTTCAAACTTCGCCAGCGCCTCGTCGTACTTTCCGGACTCGTAAAGAATATTGCCCATCGCGCCGAGGTCGCCGGACATGGCCGGAGCGTCGTTGATTTTTTCTGCCAGAGCATATTGTTTGTCCATCTCAGCCAGGGCCAGTTCCGTGTTGCCCTCATCGATATAGGCAACTGTCTTGGCAAAAAGAGCGGCGCGGCGTTCACCATCATTGCGCGCGATGTCGTACAATTTTTGCAGTTGGGCTCTGGCGTCTGCGTGCTTGCCCTGCAGACAAAGATCGGTGGAAATGCCGATGTACGAAGCCACAAAATTCGGATTGTACGACAGCGCCGCCTGATATTGTTTGATCGACTCGTCAAAGCGCCCCATCTTCAAGAGCAGCTCGGCATAAGAATCGTAGGGATTCGGATCGTCCGGAATCAGTTTTATGTATTTCTGAAAAGCTTTTTCTGCATCCGCGTAGTTTTCCAGACTTCGGTAAGCATAGCCCAACTGGTTATAAGGCTGTGAAAAATTCGGCGCGATCGCCGTCACTTTTTTGTACTCTTCTATGGCCTGTGCGAACTCTTGCTGGCCAAAGAAATAATTGCCCAAAAGATTATGTGCTCGTTCGTCATCCGGATAGGCGGCAACCAGTTTTTGGTAATACTCCCGCTGCTTCATCGGATGGCCGTCGACGCCGGCTTGAAAGCCCAAGATCCAAAGCCGCTCGCCGTCGGAAACTTTATCCGCCAACGCCACCGCTTTGTTCAATTGCTCGAAGAAGCCTTTGGCCGTCGGTTGATTGGCCGCAAAGTTGAGATACGCCATCCCAAAGTTGGGATCCTGGGCAATGGCCTTCTCGAAATATTGCAACGATTCTTGGCCCTGCAATCGTTCTTGCAGATCGCGCCCTTTCAGATAAAGCTCGCGCGCCTCCTGTGAAGAAGTTGTGATGGGAACTTTTTTGCCGTTTCCGGTGAAACCGGCAAACACCAATGGCAGCGCACAGATCGTCAGCGCCCGCACCAATGGCGGGAAACGATGCTTTGTCATCGCATTCTCCTTATGTTTTTGGTTGAAATGAATTACGAAACTCCGACGGCTTTTAAATCAATTATTTTTGCGTCGAAGTTGTCGTCGCATTAACCTTTGCCGAGTTTCCGGCGAGATGGCGGCACGAGCTGCTCTCCGGATGCTTGGCAATTTCCTCCAGCGCGCTGACCGGTATGTGTTTGGTAAAAGGTGAGTTTTGAAACGAAGCCATCACGAGTTGGCGATTGGCTTCAGTGGTGTAGTTGGAAAAATGCGAAGCGATATTGCCAGAAATATCGGCATTCACATCGAGGATTTTTACGGGCGAGGCACAAGCGAAATCAAACGACTGCAAATTCACATGGCGCACTTGCTGAGCTTGGTTGGTGATAAAATGCACAGCAAGATTCCGCACATCGTAAACGATGCTCCATTGCGTATGCGAGCCTTGCGCGACGTTTCGCAAAATATCGAAAGCGTAATCAATCGCGGATTTGTCCGCGTTCGGTTTATAATTCTTCGCCATCACGCCGGCGCGGACGAAACGATCCAGCGAGCTCATCGAAGCGGGAAGCGAAGCATTACTCGCGAAGCGCTTCATATAAGCCAGCGATTCTTCGTAGGTGCTATTCGCCAACGCTTTCACCGGCATCTTGTCGCCGCGGTGATAAATCAGCTTGCCATCGAGAAACTCGATACTCGCAATTCCACCTTTGCCATCCGCAATTAAATAATGAATGCCAACGTGCGAGCGAATTCGAACTTTCTCGGCTTGCTGAATGACTTCCTTCACCGTCGCGCAATTATCAAGTTGATATTGGATCCATTCCAAGCAGCCGAGCGCCGGACGCGAGTCAGGAGCCGGATACTGTGTCGCATCCAATTGCATCAGCTCGACGATCAAACCGGCTTCGTTCATGCCGCCCATCGGATTATCTCGGCCAAATTGATTGAAGGTCAAGCTGCCGTACTTCGACGTCCATTGCGCCGCTTGCTCACCGGCATCAGCCATCGCAGATTTGAAGACGCCTCGTTTGTTGATGACAACGTGGCCGTAGCCGATGGGAAAATCATAATTGCGGCCGAAGATTAGATCCTTGCCGTTGAATAAACAGAACGTCGTGCAGGCCTGAACGATTGATTGGCTAACCAACGTGATTATCGTCAGAAAACTGGCGAAGTGGAGGGCAAATTTTTTCATGGAGCTTTCCAAAAGAAGTATTGTCACGGAATAGAGCTCGCGGAATTTTTTGCTTCCGTGTTCCTTTTCGTGGGCCAAATTCTTCTCTTTTTTCGCTGATTCTATTTTAAAGTGACTTCTGATAAAACACAGATGTCATACTTTCGGGCTTCGACAAATCTTGCAAAAGCAATCTGGCGTCCATCCGGCGACCACGCCGGAGCGGTTTCATTTGTTGCCGTTTGCGTCAATCGCCGCAGCGACAAGCCGTCGGCGTTCATCAAATAAATTTCCGCGCGCCCGCCGTCGCGCATCGACGCGAAGGCGATTTGTTTGCCGTCCGGCGACCAGCTCGGCACAAAGTCGTGAGCCGAATGATTCGTCAAGCGCGTGGGACGAGAACCGTCCGCGTTCATCACATAGATCTCATCGTTATTCTCGCCGTCACGCCGCGAGAAAAAAACGATCTGCTTGCCGGTTGGCGACCACATCGGCCACAAATCACGCGCGGCGTTATTCGTCAACCGCGTTTGCTGCGCGCCGTCGCGACGCATCACATAGATCTCCAGATTGCCGTCGCGCTCCGAAGCAAAAACGATCCGCGAACCATCGGGCGACCACGCCGCCCAGTGATCATTGGCCGGATGGCGTGTCAACCGCACCGGTTGCGAGCCATCGGCGTTCATTGCATAAATCTCCTCGTTGCCGTCGCGATTGCTCGTGAAAACAATTTGCTTCCCATCACGAGACCAGCGCGGTTGCCGATCATTAGCCGCATTGCTCGTTAACCGCGTGAGTTTTTCGCCCTCCAAATCGATCACATAAATTTCAAAATTGCCGTCACGGTTCGATTCAAAAGCGATCTTCGCTCCATCCGGCGACCACGAGGGATTATTATCATCCGCAGGGCTGATCGCGAGATATCGGCCGTCCTCGTTTGGCGTCTGTGCGAGCCAAACAAGCCACACAAAAATCACGAGGGTGCTTTTCATCGCATCGTCACAAGTTTGCAAATGCGCCAAGGCCGCTGAACATAATCTTGAAATTTCGCGACTTGGCTAATCATCTTTCCAAATGCCGCAGAATCTCAATCGCATTGGCATTGGCATTGAGCGGATCTTTCTCCAGCGCCATTTTGTAATACTTGATGGCGTTCGTCTTGTCGCCTTTCCAAGCGTATCCTTCAGCCAACGAGTCGAAGAGATTGGAATCGTTTGGATAGCTTGCGGAATTATGAACAAGCACCTTGAGCGCGTCGTCAAACTTCCCTTCTTTGAGCAGCATATAACCGACCGTGTTCAGCGTGTTTTCGTTCAAACCCTGTGTGCTTGCGGCCTTGAGCTGATCAAATTCTCTGAGGCCATCAGTCAAGCCCTTGGTCGTGATCGTCTGATAAATCTTCCCCTGCGGCGTCTCAACATTTCTCACCCAGTTGCGGAAATTCGGCGCGTTGATTTGCTTGCCGAGAATGCTCAATTCGATTTCTACTTCCGAAGCGACGGCGGTCATGCCTTCTTTCACACGACTCCAATTCTCACCCATGACACCGAAGACTTTACGGTCAATCGTCGTGCTGCCCGTGAAAATAATTTGGGTATCATCACGAATATCTTTTTGAACGCCGGACGACCCCTCCATTTTGATTCGCACTTCTTTGGTGACATCTTTGATCGTCAGATCGCCGATGACTTCAGTGCCCGACGCGCTGTTCTCGACCCGCTTGCTTTGAAATTTGATGGCGGGAAACTTCTCTGCATCAAACCAATTGGCCGACTTCAAATCTTTATCGCGAAAATCATGATCGGTGTCGAGGCTGACGGTTTTGATGATCACAGTCGCGGAAGTTTTCGTGACGTCGCCGTCGACGTAACGAATTGCGCCGGAGAAATCGGCGAAGCGGCCCCGCACTTTCGCGAAGCCCATATATTTGATCGAAAACCCAACATACGAATGTCCGGCATCGATGGAAAAGATTTGCGACATTTTAAAATCGTCGCGAGGGGACGTCGCATAAGACAAATTTCCGCAAAAAGTCAAACCGGCAGCGAGAATAAACAAAAATATTTTTTGTTTCGATTGCATTGTCGTCTCCTTGTTATCTTTTGTGTCGTGCTAATCATGAAGTCCGCGCGTCAACTCCGGCGGCAGTTTTTTGCCAACCGCCGGCCGCTTCATTCCGCTCGCCAGCTCCCACGCCATCGCGTAAACCGTGCGCGCGACTTTTTGCATTTTCTCGAAATCGATTTTCTCGACTTGATCCGTCACGCGGTGATAATCCTCGTGCTCGCCGTCGAAATAAAAAATGATCGGAATGCCCTTTTGTGCATAATTGAAATGATCGCTACGGAAGAAAAACCGATTGGGGTCATTCGGATCAGCATATTTATAATTGAACGAGAGATTGTACTACATGACTTTCGGCTGATTAAAAAC
>JBOHQZ010000296.1:0-7617 GCA_050732275.1 bacterium | reverse complement strand
ACCGTATCCGCGCCCGCGGCAATGGCCTTCGCCACATCGCCGGTTTGCTTGATGCCGCCGTCGGCAATGAGCGGGATGCCGTTTTTCTGGCAGGCTTTGGCGCATTCCATGATGGCCGTAATTTGCGGCACGCCGACCCCCGCCACCACGCGCGTCGTGCAAATCGAGCCGGGGCCGATGCCGACTTTCACCGCATCCACGCCGGCATTGATGAGGGCCAACGCGCCTTCTTCGGTCGCCACGTTGCCGGCGATGAGCTGAATATTTGGAAAAGCTTGGCGCAATTGCCGCACGGTTTTGATCACACCTTGCGAATGACCGTGCGCCGTGTCCACCACCAGTAAGTCAACTTCGGCTTGCACCAAAGCGGTGGCGCGCTCCATCGTATCTTTTGCCACACCGACAGCCGCGCCAACTCGCAAGCGGCCGTGCTCATCTTTCGCGGCGTTGGGATGGGTTTTCTTTTTTTGAATGTCTTTAACGGTGATCAAGCCTTTGAGTTGGCCTTTCTCATCCACGATCAAAAGCTTTTCGATGCGATGCTTTTGAAGCTTGCGCTCGGCCTCTTCAAGGGTGGTGCCGACCGGCGCGGTAATCAACTTGTCTTTCGTCATCACTTCGTCAACGCGCAAATCGAGATTGGTCTCGAAACGCATATCGCGGTTGGTCAAAATGCCGACGAGCTTGCCGCCGTTTGCCGCCGACGTCACGATCGGGATGCCGGAGATGCGATAGTGTCGCATCAGCTCCAGGGCGTCACGGATGGATTTGTCGGGTGTGAGCGTGATCGGGTTGGTGATCATGCCGCTTTCCGAGCGCTTCACTTGATCGACTTCGCCGGCCTGCCGCTCGATCGACATGTTTTTGTGAATGATACCGAGGCCGCCTTCACGGGCGAGCGCGATGGCCAAGCGCGCTTCGGTCACCGTATCCATCGCCGCGCTGACGAGAGGAATATTTAATATTATTTGGCGCGTCAATCGTGTCGAGACATCGACTTCGCGCGGCAGCACGTTAGATTCTTGCGGCAGTAAAAGAACGTCGTCAAACGTCAGGGCTTCGATGAGGATTTTATTCGTCATAATCATGCCTATGAAATCATGTATGGTTAGCTTTGCAAGGCCTCGAGCGTGGCTACGCGTTGTTCCAGTTTTTTGATGATAACATCTTGGGCTGCCTTTTCTTGTTTAAGTTTCGCATTTTCTTCTTTTAGTTGCGCAAAGGTTTCTTGTATGATGATTTACTTGTTCTCGATTCTTTCCAAGAGTCGCGTGATATCTTTCACCGTATTCATCATCGCACTTTGGAAGTGACGCGATTCCTGGATGAAGGCCTGGGTTTGCTGTTGGAACTTTTGAAACTCTTGATAACGGCTTGCGGCTTTTTCATGTAGCGATATTCCGACCTCCCCTAATTCGCGTCCGGCGTTTGCAAAATTTTCTGCTGTTTTTTTGCGAAATTCTTCAAGCGCGTTGGATACTTGCTGCACCGAATTGGATACTTGCTGCACCTCGTGGCGAATCGTCTGGCGGTCATCCGCCGCGGCTTTAAATCCCTTGTCCATTTTTTCATCTATAGCGGCCAAGCGATTTAATATTTCTTGCAAAAAATTGTTTTGTGGATTTGCATTAGGCATATTTTCCTCCTCGTGTTTCAATTAAACGCAAAGCTTTTTCTACAGTTCCCCCACCACACTCTCCGCCGCGCGCACCACTTCTCCGGATTCGATGAGCCGGCTCGTAGCGGCAACATCGTTTGCCAAAATCCGGTCGTTCACCAATTTCGGAACAATCTGTCGAACTAAGTTGCGAACCGCGCCGGTGGCCGGGCCGGGTTGCAGCGGCGCGCGCAAATCCAGCGCCTGGCAGGCCGCAAGCAGCTCGATGGCCAAAACCCGTGTGGCGTTGCGCCCGGCATTGCGCGCTTTGATCGAGGCGGCGGCGCCCATGCTCACATAATCTTCTTTGTTCGCCGAAGTCGGAATGGAGTCAACGGAAATCGGATGGCTCAACACTTTGTTTTCGGAGACGAGGCTCGCCGCGGCGACTTGCGCGATCATGAAGCCGGAATTTAAGCCGGAGCTTTTGACGAGAAAAGCGGGAAGCTCGCTGACGGCAGGATCCATCATCGCAGCAATGCGCCGCTCACTGATGTTGGCAAGATGGGTGACGAGAATGGCGAGAAAATCACAGGCCGTCGAGATCGGATGTCCGTGAAAATTTCCTCCGGAAAGAATTTCTCCGACCCGATCACGGCGGAAATCTGAGGCAACGGCACTTGCTCGATCTTCAACAAAGACCAGCGGATTATCGGTGGCGGCATTAAGCTCGATGGTGAAAATTTCTCGGAGCGCGCGAAGTTGATCCCGCACCGCGCCGTGAACTTGCGGCATGCAGCGAACCGAATACATATCTTGCACGCGACTGCAATTCAAATGCGAATCGCGAATCGGACTGTTCGCCATCAAGCGGCGCAGATTGGCGGCGGATTTTTGTTGGCCGACGTAACCGCGCGCAAGCTGAATACGCTCGTCAAATGCCACCGGCGTGCATAAAAGCGCTTCGGCGCTCATGGCGCCCACAACGTCGGCGGTGCGGGCAAGTGTTTCGGCTCGCAAAAAAGCCAACGCGCCAACCGCGGTCATAAATTGCGTCCCGTTCAGCAGCGCGAGGCCTTCTTTGGCTTCAAGCTCCAGCGCCGGCAGGCCAATAACGCGCAAGGCCTCTACGCCGGAGACGCGCCGGCCTTTCACCTCCGCTTCGCCTTCGCCAATCAGCACCAGCGCCGCATGCGCGAGTGGCGCCAAATCACCAGAAGCGCCGACCGAGCCTTGTTCCGGAATCACCGGCAAAACCTCTTGCTGCAAAAGCTTGAGAAGATATTCAACGACGACGGGCCGCGCGCCGGAATATCCGTTCAACAGCGTGTTGATTTTCAAAGCGAGAAGAGCGCGAACTTCCGGCGCCGAAAGCGCGGGGCCCATGCCGCAGGCGTGGCTTAAAATGAGATTCCTTTGCAAGGTTTTGAGATCTTCGGAAGGAATGCGCATATCGCTGAGCTTGCCGAAGCCGGTATTCACGCCGTAAACGGCGCGATCGGTTCGCAACGCGTCTTCGACGACTTTGCGGGAACGCGCCATGCGCTCCAAAGCTTCGGTCGTTGCCCGCAAATTGCTTTCGCCATGAGCAATGCGCGCCAAATTTTCGAGGGTCAGTGAGGTGCCGTCCAATTGCAGCATCATACGTCTCAAATTGTGAAGTCGGACTTTCGCGCTAAGCTTCATTTAATCTCATTATTTCTTACTGCGAAAGTCCGGCTTCGCTTAAAGACGCATGTTACACAAAATTTGGCAAAGATGCAATGATTTTTTGGAGAGTGCAGTTATGCCTCAGCTATTGGTGGAGCAGGCTACCGCCCGGGCGGTTACCCTATGGCTGAGGCATTACAGAGTACACGAGAGAACCAGTTTTCGATGGAAAAACCCCGTCCGGACACTTCATGATATGTGCGCTTGGCGAATTCAATACGTATAGCGTCCGGACAGTCCGGCCAAAAACAAATCTCGCTTCATGCGGTATAATATAAAACGATTTCTGTACTCCGGATTTAGGGGGGTTACCGGATATGATAAACGTACCCGGTTTCAAAAACTGTTCAGATGAATAATGCCGCGGTTGACCAATTTGTCGAGCAAAGAAACTGACTTTATTTTCATGGCACAGCTCTTTTATGGCAAATTACCGGAGCTTTAAAAGTTTTCTCTCATGCACCCAGTCTCCGGCCTCCAGGCGATAAATATAAATTCCCGCCGGAACGCTTCTTCCCGTTTCGTCTGTGCCATTCCAGCGAATCACGTGCTTTCCCGCCGGCAGAGAACTGTTGATCAATGTCCTGATTTTTTGGCCCAACACATTGAAGATGGCGAGATGCACTGCACTGGCTCGCGGCAGCTCATAGCTGATAACCGTCGTCGCGCCAGCCAAAGCGCCGGTTGGTGAAAATGGATTGGGATGATTTTGCAAAAGCGCAAATGCGGCGGGTATTGAGGTTTGTGCCGAAGCCTCTTTCACACTGGTAGTGCTGATGGCGACGGCGCCGTCAGTCACCGTCAAGATCGGCATCAGATTCGTGAAGGTCAAGGCCGCGGTCATGGCTGAAAACTCGAGATCGAGCGCCGTGCTCGCGCCGTTGCTGCCGGCCACGTTGAACGTGATCGTGAGCACATTGACCTTGCCGCCGGCACCCGTGACGTTCGCGCCGTTGAAGCTGATCTGGCCGTTTGCCGTATTGTTTGTGCCGACGACGCCGGTGAAGCCGGCTTTCACGCCGGAATGATTGGCAAAACTAAGCACCGCCGCATTCCAGCCCAGCGTTCCCGAAAAGCTGCCTAAAAGCTGTGCCGGTGAAGTTTGTGAAAGATCGATGTTGAGGTCCACGGTGATCGTCGCGCCCGGCGCCGCAGTGGCAGCCGAGGGCGCTGCTTCCGCTTTCACCATGCTTTGCGCCAAGAGATCGCTCTCGCGCAACAGAATGATGCCCGCCATCAAACGGAAAATGATTGCCGCAGTATTTTTTATGCGTCTCATGATGAAGCTCCGTTTAATTTTTCCTTAATTTTGCACATATAAAAGTCAAACCCTGATTTTCCTTTGGTTTCTGAAACCCATTGGGTGGCGGCTTTGCTCATATAATGCAAAATCGGAGTTTTTGATTGTCGATTTTGGATGCCGGATGGCAACCAGCATCTCAATTTTCGGTTTTCACTCTGCGATGATTGGCGCTTTTCACTCCAATCACCGTTCCGCCGCTGCATCCTCCAGGATTTCCAACCGGGAACGGCACGGAAATGCCGGCATCATGCGAGAGAATGATCAGCGCATCGGTGGAATTGGTCGCACCGTCGGTGTTCACGTCGCCACAGCCGGCGTTGATTTTGTCGAGAATTGCCGGCGGCAAGGTTATGCCGGCGTCATAAGAAAGCACGATCAACGCGTCGGTGGAATTGGCGGCGCCGTCGTCACTAACGTCGCCGCAAACCCGGCATGCGCTGCGAATGATGCTGAATGGCCCGTCTAAAATTGTGAGCCTCGGCAGCAAGTTGGTGAAAGAACCGGCCGCGGCCATCGCTGAGAAATTGAGATCGAGAATGCCGTTCGCGCCGGCCGCACCCACAACTTCGAACGTGACTTCGAGAATTTTAATCTCGCTGCTCGCGCCGCTGGGATTGCTGCCGTTAAATTCGATCATTCCCGCATTCGCATTCGTGGTATTGACGACGCCAGTGAATCCCGCGAGAATGCCGGAATGATTCGTAAAACGCAGCAACGAATTATTCCAGCTCAAGCTGCTGCTGAAACTGCCGAGAAGGTTGTCGGGCGCAGGACAGGCGCGCATGTCGATATGGATTTTCGCGATGAATTGGCGGCCTTCCAGCACTTGCGGTGGAATGTCCACACGCGCGGTGACGCGGCAGTCCGCCGGTCGCACGAAGAGCAAGCATGGAATGAAGCCTGGATGCAAAATTTGATTTGCGCTCGTGGCAGATTCAAGCGGATGCGCCTGCCCGCCGGCAGCGATCAAATTGAGATTGGCCGCAGATGAAAAGCTGCCAATCGCACTGAAGCCTTCGCAGCGCAATTGAAATTGCGCCAACCCTTCGCTAGAGGCCAGAAGCAGGAGCAGCACGAGCGGAGCGATTCCGCGCGCCCAAATTATTGATTTGTTCATGTGCTTAATCTCCACAATGATTGCTTCCGGTTATTCGTCGCCCCATTCGTGAGTTGACTTTTTCGCCGCCAGTGATTTAATCTCGGCTTGCAGCGCCGCAATTTCCTTTTGCTGCTCTTTGACGGCTTCGATCAAGACGGCGACCAAGCGCGCGTAATCCACCGATTTGGCGTCCTTGCCGTTGGCTTCAAAGTCGACGACTTCCGGAATCACTTCGCCCACTTCTTCGGCAATCAAACCGACGTCATGCTTGCCGTCCGCCTTCCAATTATAAGTCACGCCACGCAAGCGCTGCACTTTATCCAATGCGTTGTTGAGGGTTTTGATATTGGTTTTCCAGCGGCGCGAGCTGTAAGTCGTCCACGCGTCGGCGATCGGATCGGTGGCGGAATTCTGCACGACCTGCAAAATTCTATTGGGCGCGGGCACACCGATGCCGATGTTGCCGTTGGCAGCTACGCGCATGCGCTCACTCACGTTCGCGTCCGCCGTTTCTTTCGTAAAAAAGGCGATGGAACCCTGATGCGAGTTTTGATCCGTGAAACCGTCGAAAAGAATTCTGGCCGAAGGCGTGGTATTCGCATCCTTGATGAGCTCGATGCCGATATCATCATTCGGGTTGGTGGCCACGCTGGTGATCAGCAGATTGGTCGAGGTTGCGCTGCGCAGCCGTGCGACGCCTTCAAGATCGAATTGGTGCGTGGGTGCCGTCGTCCCGATGCCGACGTTGCCGTTGCCTTGGATGCGCATCCTTTCGACAAAAGCGCTGCTGCTCCCGTATCCAAAAGCAATATTGGAGTTGGGGACATCGCTATGGATTTGAAGCAGGAAGTTTTGAATGCCAAATCCAAAATGAGCGCCAGATTGACCCCAAAGCGAAATTTTATCTCCTAGCGTGTTGGCAAAGGTGAGCGGGAAACCTGGCGTCGTCGTCCCGATGCCGACATTGCCATTTTCAAGAAGCGTCATCTTGAAGCTGCCGGTGATTGGCGCAACAAAGCCAAGCCGGTTTTTGAACTGCAACTGCGATTCCGCTATCCCATTGCTGGTCACGGCCATCAAACGGGTGGACGAGCCGAGTGCATCGGTGCTGGAAATATCGATAAACCGATTGCCTGTGCCTGCTACCTGAAGAGGAGCCTGCGGATTCAAGGTTCCGATACCGACGTTGCCGGTCGTCACGATATTCTGCGCGCCGAAGTTGGGATTGATTTTGGTGCCGGCGATGGCGGCGTTCGTGTTCACATCGGCGTCCACAATCGTGTTATCCTGAATCATCGCGCTGTTGATGCCGTTGTTGGCTACCGCGAGCGTGACGTCGCCGCTGGCACCGCCGCCGGTCAAGCCCGCGCCGGCATTCACGGCTGTGATGTCCCCTCCGCCACCGCCGGGAGTTGCGGCTATGGTCAATGTGTTCCCGCTCGAAGTAATCGAAACATTCGCGCCCGCCGCGAGCATGACATTGTCTCGCAAATTGTTGAGGCTCTTGACCACTTGCCCGCCCGCGATCTTCGCAGCAGTCACGGCATTGTCCGCGATTTTCGCAGTGGTGATGCCATTGTCGGCGACGCTCAAAGTCACGTCGCCCACATTGCCGCCGCCGGCCAATCCCGCGCCGGCATTGACAGCAGTAATATCGCCCCCGCGAGAGGTGAACGCGTAAGGTACGCTGCCGAAGCGACGTCGCGGCGTGAGAACTGTGCCGTTCACCGTGATCTCCAAGTATCGATCCGGTCCGGAATCAAACAAAGTCAACGGCACGGGGTTCACGCTGCCAATCAACACGTTGAACACACCGTTGCTCACGGTGACGCTTTGCGTTTCGGAATACAACGCCGTGCCGCCGGTCGCCGTGCTGAAAATGGCAAACACCAGCGTAAACGTGCCGTT
>JBOHQZ010000295.1:0-7625 GCA_050732275.1 bacterium | reverse complement strand
CGACATTCGATGCCGGGCCGGGCAGTCCGTTTGCGACGCCAAGACGTTGCCACGTGTTGCCACCGTCGCGGCTGCGATAGATGCCGCTCGCTTCGCCGCCCAAAGCGGCGCGATTGTGGCGGCGAGCACGCTGCCACACCGCGGCAAAAAGTGTCGCCGGATTTTTCGGGTCGATAACGAGATCAATGGCGCCGGTGGAGTCGTTGATAAAAAGCGCTTTCTCCCAAGTTTGCCCGGCGTTGGTGCTGCGATACACACCGCGATCCGGGCTGGTGCCAAAATAGGAGCCGACTGCAGCAACATAGAGACGATTGGAATTGAGCGGGTCAATAACGATGCGGCCAATTGAAATTGTTTTCTCCAAACCTACCAATTGCCATGTCGCGCCGGCATCCGTTGATTTAAACACCCCGGCGCCGGGGAAATTATTATGGCCGCCGTTCGCCTCGCCGGTGCCAACATAAAGAATATTGGGATTAGTAGGGACGATCACGATGTCGCCGATTGGTAAAACGGCTTGTTCATCGAAGATAGGGTTCCAGGTTGCGCCGCGATCGCTTGATTTGAAAACGCCGCCGGTTGCAGCGCCGGCGTATACAATCGACGGATTTTGAGGATTGATCGCCAATGCCGAGACGCGGCCGCCAATATTCGTCGGCCCGGCCAACTGCCATCGCGCCGCAGTGGCCGAAGACTTGGCGAGCTGGCGAGCGACTTGTGCTTGCTCGAGCGCTTCCACGTGCGCCGTTGGGTCCGCCGTGAAATAAGGAAAAGTGCGCTGCAACCATGCCCATTCCGAGGGCCGCTGATCCGGGCCGGATTCTTCTTGTTTTACGAAATATTTTTTACCCTGCCCCTCGCCAGTAATCGTTGGGTTAAATACTTTGGTGACTGAATAAAAAAAGATGAGAAAGCTCGCCATGAGCATGGGCGGAATGGTTCTCCTAAATCCTGCGAAACGTTTAGCTGTTGTCAGCATTTCCTTAATCCTTATTTTATCAAAAGCAGCTTCTTGGTTTCCACCCATTCACCGGCTTGCAAGCGGTAGAAATAAATGCCACTGGTAAATCCTTGAGCATTCCAAACAATTTTTTGCTTTTCGGCTGATAAATTTTCGTCAATCAACGTGGCGACCTCTACTCCAACGGCATCGTATAATTTCAGCGTCACATGGCCGGAGCGCGGCAAGGAAAACTCGATGGCGGTGCCGGAATTGAAAGGATTCGGATAATTCTGTTGAAGCAAGAAAGTCCTTGGCAAATCGCCAGCGGATTCTTTTACGGAGGTGGTTGACTGGACGCTGCGATAGATGCCGCCTCCATCGGTACCCGCCAAACTATATCCCGAAGAGTTGATAGCAAGAGAAATGATGTTTTTGTTTGCCAGACCGGAATTTGTCTGGATCCAATTTTCTCCGTTATCAGTTGAATAATAGACCCCATCGTATTAGGTTCCGGCTAACAGATCGCCCTGTGAATTGACTGCAAGAGAAGAAACCCGGGTATCCCTTAAACCGTTATTCACGGCTGTCCAACGATTACCGTTGTCGAGCGAACGCAAGACGCCATGACTCCAACTTCCCGCAAAAATAACTCCATGAGAATTAATGACGAGCGACCGGACACTGGCATCTCTTGTATCGCCATGAGCCCAACTTTGCCCATCATCGATTGAGCGGTAAATTCCCGAGCTGGCAGTTCCTGCAAAAATGTGTCCCTGCGAATTAATGGCAAATGCAAGAACGTTGAGATCCGTCAAGCTGGTGCCGGCAGGAGCCCAGCTTTCGCCATTATCAGTTGAGCGGAAGACGTTGCCGCCGGCGGAAAAATCCGTGGTGCCGGCAAAAATATATCCGGCTGCATTGATCGCGATGGAACGGACTTCCTTGATCGTTAAACCATTGTTGACCTGAGTCCAGCTTTCACCGTTATCAAGTGAGCGAAAAACACCACTGTCTGAAGTTCCTGCAAAAATGTGTCCGGCCGGGTTGAGCGCGAGACAAGTGACGTACTTGGCCGTCAACCCCGTATTTACATTTGCCCAGTTTTTGCCGTTATTGTCCGAACGAAAAATGCCGCCAAAGTAAATGCTTGCGAAAATTTGCCCTCTTGCATTTATGGCAAGCATAGAAACCCGCTCTGCTGGCAAGCCGGCAAGCGTCAGGTTGGTCCAAGTCGTGCCGTGGTCGTTGGAGCGGAACACCGCAGAACGAGATACGCCATCATAAATGGTTGCGGCAAGTATATGATTATGAGAATTGATTACCAGGGCATGGATTGGAGTCGAGAAACTTATATTGAGCCGGTTCCAAGTCACCCCATTGTCGGTTGAGCAGTAAATGCCATCCATGAAGGTTCCAGCAAAAACACATCCATGCGTATCTGTGGCAAGGTCGCGAATGTCTTTATGCAAAGTGGTGCGCCTCCAACTTATGCCGTTGTCTATGGAACGATATACACCGCTTGAGGTGCCCACAAAAACACCGCCAGTAATGTTAATCGTCATTGTTTTGATATAACTCTCAGTCAAACCGTTATCGAAAAATGCGCTCCAGGTTGCGCCGTTGTCGGTTGAACGAAAGACGCCGCTGCCCCAAGCGCCTGCGAAAATATATCCGTTTGGACTGAGGGCCAGCGACCAAATATTAGAAGCTTTTACCTCTGTTTGTTCCCAGGTTTCGCCGTTGTCAGTTGAGCGCATCACGCCACCGGGATAGAGCCAATTCGGTCCATCCGAGGTTGCGGCAAAAAGATATCCAGCGGAGTTACTGACAAGATCGCGAACAACAAAAGTGCTTGTCAATTGTGCGGAATTTCCGGCCGTCCAATTCAACCCGTTATCCGTTGAACGGAAAATTCCACCTCTTGAAGTGCCGACAAAAATATATCCTTGTGAATTAACCGCGAGTGTTTCAATTGAGCGCGGGAATTGGCCAAGTTGTCTCCAATTTTCGCCATCATTAACCGAACGAAAAACCTGGCCTCTTTGATTTCCCGCAAATACATCTCCTGTAGAATTGGTTGCAAAGGCCGTGACTGGCTCTTGCATCGCGACTCCCCCAAGCTCCCAGAAATTGGCTTGCGAAAAACTGAAATTCGTTATTTTGAGAAGGAAAAAGCTTGTCAGCAGTGGTGACCAGGCTCTTTTGAAGGTCATAATAAATCTCCATTGCTTTCCAAGGAGAGATTCTTCGAATTTATTTCACCTTCACTACCACCAGCGTCAGATCATCCGTCTGAGATGTGTCGCCGGCGAATTTCAGCACCGCTTCGTAAATAGCATTGCGCAAGCCTTCTGCCGAAAGCTTGGAATTTGAAATAATCACTTCGCTGAGGCGTTCGACGCCGAATTCTTCAAGATTCCTATCCGTCGTCTCGGTCACGCCGTCCGTGTAAAAAATCAGCGCCTCGCCGGACTGTAGCGCAATGGTGTGTTCGTCGTATTTGATCCCTTCGCGCACGCCGACGATCAAATTGCTCTGGCGCAGCTCGCAAAGCGTGCCGTCGTTGCGGCAATGCAGCGGATAGTCGTGGCCGGCATTCGTGTAGGTGAGTTTTTGCTCCGGCCACAATATGCTATAGAAAAATGTGGCGTATTTCTCAGCCGGAGTGGATCGGGTGATTTGATTGTTCAGCTCTTCCATGACCCGGTCGGTTCGCGTGCTGCGTATCGCCGCGGCGCGGCCGGCGGCTTGCAGATTCGACATCAACAAGGCGCCGGGAATGCCTTTGCCGGCGATGTCGCCGATCGCCACGCCGATCAGGCCATTGGGCAAAATCATAAAATCGTAATAATCGCCCCCGACCTCTTGCGACGGCAGATTGATCGCGGCGATCTCGAAACGCTCGCTGCGCGGCGCTTGCCGGGGCAGGAGCATGCGTTGAATCTCGCGCGCCAGGTGCAGCTCTTCATCCAGCCGTTGTATCATCAACCGTTCCTGATAGAGCAGAATATTTTCAAAAGCGATGGCGATTTGCGTCGACAGCAACGAGAGCAGTGTCATGTCTTCATAAGAAAAACGCCGCTCCGTGATCTTTTTGCCGACCGTGAGCACGCCGACCAGCTCGTTGCGATTCGACACCGGCAGAAAAAGCCGGGCGCGCAGTTCCGCCAAGTTTTGCCGCTCCACCGGCAAATTGATTTTTTCCAGAAGCGCGCGTTCGTCGATCGGCGCTTCCATGTGCGCCATGAGCGGAATAAATTGGCCGTTAGGCTCGAAGCGCGCTTCAGTCTCCGTATTAGCTGCATGCCGGATGGTCGTGCTGAATACGGCATTTGCCGCCCTCGCTTGATTTGAGTTGCGGCTGGCACTGGCATACGCCTTGGGTAAAATCAGATGGGCGCTCTCAACCATCATCGCTTCTTGCAGCGTCGTCGTGACCTTTTCCCGCAGTTGCGCGGGATCGACAATGCCGAAGATTTCGTGGCTCAACTTCCGCAGCACTTGCTGATAATTCTGCCCGCCTTTGAAAAAAAAGCGCTCGACCAAGTCTTCCAAAAAGCTGAGCAACGGCTGAAAAACGATGACAGCGAAGATGAGAAAAAAAATTTCAACCAGCGGCAGATTGGCGCCCGCCGAATCTCCCAAAGCGATGGCAACGACGCTCTTCGCCTGCGTGTAGCCCAACATGTAAATACCGATCAGCAATCCCGAGGTGATCGAAAACACGAAGCCGCGGCGGATGATGAAGCGCACGTCGAGAAATTGATACCGGATGATCGCCCAGGCGATGACGCCGGAGCCGATCAGCAGGCTGAGAATGGTGAGCATATACGTCACTTCGCGGCCGAGCTGCAGCGGCGATAATTTCGGCAGGAGAAAAGCGATGGCGTACAGCCCCAAGCTCGAGCGAATTCCCCACAACACCCAACGCACTTGCGTGATCAGGCGCGGGTTGGTGAGGCGATGGCTGCCGAGATACATGACAATGATGGCCGTCAAAACATACGCGAGATTGATCGCCGCAAAGTAAGTCTCGCGATAGGTGACCATAACCTCGAGGAGGGTCATCAGCAAGCTGAACAAAATTTTGAACGGCTGTAAGAGCAACGGCCATTCACGGCCGAGGCCGAGCCATTGGCTGAGCTGTTGCACCTGTTCGGCGCCGGGCAGCAGCAGAGCGAAGGCGAGATTCAAAGTTGGGGGAATGTAGAGAACGAAGGGCAAATTCGGGTGCGTGCGCAGCACCGGATGCTCGGTGGGAAACACCAGGCTGAACAGCACCAACTGCGGGAAAAAAAATTCCCACACCAGAAAGAGCCGGTTGAGCAGAACGACGTCAACGCCGGGCCGCGGGCCGACTTGTTCCAACAAAAGTCCGAACGCCGCGAGAATCGGGCCGAGCGCGGCGAGAAACAGCATGGCCGCGGTAACCCGGTTGAGGCGCTGGCGGGCATCTTCACGAAAGATGAGAAGGCCGAGCAGAAAAAGAATGATGCCGCAACTGAGGTAGATAAGCGCAGTGAAATGCGACAGATTCATGCAGTGAGTGGCAAATTGTAAGTGGCTCCGACTTCCTTTGACAAAGTTAAAGGAAAATCGGGGCCACTTTTTATGGACTGCTTATTTTTTCTTTCTCTTGATAATCGTCACTTCCGTGCCCCCCTTGGAAAAATCATACAACACCTCGTCCATCAGCGAGCGCACGATAAAAACGCCGCGGCCGCTTTCACGCAGCAGATTTTCCGGATCGAGCGGGTTGCTCAATTTGTCCGGATCGAAGCCCACGCCTTGATCGCGAACCGTCATGCGCACCTCGCCGCCGTTGACCGCAATGTTGACAAAAACTTTTTTGCCGGGGTCGCGCTTGTTGCCATGGACGATGGCATTGTTGGCGATTTCGGTCACGGCGATCGCCAGGCTGTCCTGCTCTTCCTGGCTGAAGTCGGCGAGCACGGCGGCTTCAGCAGCCAATCGTTCGATTTCCTCGATGGCTTCCGTTATGCTCGCCAAAACGCGCTGAAAGTTTTTGTCAGAGGAAGAGCTCATGAGCACCTCGCTTAAATTGACCATTGTACTGTTAAGCGGATATTATCCAAATACGACGACGCGCCGCGAAAGCGGTAAACGATTTGCCGCCGCGCCGAGAAAATAATCGCCGCGTTGGGCGGGCGAATATAACTGACGGTCAACACCGGGCTCCAGATCGTTTGCCCGCTGCTGCGGTTGCGCGTGAAACCCGATGGCGCGAGGCGATAGGCCCAATCGTTTTGCCGGAAAAAGGCGACACCCGGCGCAACTTGCCAATGCGGCATCAGCTCATGGTTCAGCGTTAAAGAGGCCCAATGCTCGTGGCGGTCGAACCACGGCCGCTGCTCCCAACGCGCCCAATCCAACTGCCCGCGCTCTTCGAGACGCAACCGATATTGCACCACGCCCTGCGTGCGCCGGCTGAAACGCACGGCCAGTGAATCCGTGATAAAAAAATATCTGAACACGTTGCTCTGGCCGAGCGCCAGCGGTTCGGGAAAATCGTAAGCGATATATTGCGCCAACACGCCGAAGCTTTGCTTCAAATACAGGCCCGGCGCCAAATTGAAAACACAAGAAGGCTGGAGCTTGAAAACGCGCCGCCAGTTGTTGCCGGCGGAATGGCTGCTTTTGAGATAAACGAGATGCTCGAGATAAGCGTTCGCTTCCCACAGCATCAGGAAAAATGGCGAAAAACGGTGACCGTAAAGCAGATTGGCCTGAAACGTCAGCCGGTCGAATTGATCCGAATTTTTCGGATTACCGGTTTCGTGCGCGTGCCGCTCGACGCTGCCGTACCAACGCAGCGAATCCCGGCGGCCGAGACGCCAGTACAAATCATGTTCTGCGCGCAGGTGCCAATCATTCGAATCATAACCCAAACCGGCGTAGCGCTGAAACAGGGGGGACGACACCGCGTTGTCCGAATAATCAATGGCTTGTGAAATAAATTGTACGGAAAACCTGCTGTTTAGATGCGTTCTTTGCCAAAACAAATCGGCCTGATGGCGCGTGTCGAAATCCGTGTGTTGAATCGTGCCGTCGTTGCCGCCGGGGTTTGGTGGCGGCGAAGAAGCCGGCGCTTGCTCGACCACGTGCCGCTGCACGGAAACGCGCGATTCGCCAAGCTCGGTGCGCAGCGAAAACTGCCAGTCGTTATTGATGCGATAGTCCAGGCGGTTCTCCACGGCGCGGCGGTCGCGATTCAAGACATCGACATAAAGGGTTTCCGCATTGGCAAAATAATTGTCCCGGCGCAAGTGCGTAAAGTGCAAAAACAAAGAATCGCTCGTGGCATTCTCAAATTGGCGGGACACATTATATCTCAAGCGCACATCATCGTTGCGGCGCTCCGGCAGTTTGTTCAATTCCGCCTCCGCGTCGAAACGGTGCGCATAGCCCTGCCACAGCGTCGGCGCCATCGCCACCTCCAGCTTCAAGTTTGGCCCGTGCTCATCGCGTCCGAGCAATTGCTCGAGCCGGTAACCCGCTTGGCCGTTGACCCACAGGTTGGGGCGCAGTTGGCGCTCCAGCCGCGAATAAAGGCCGGAGAGCGCAAAATCATTGTTTCTGGTTTGAATCGCCTGCCGCGAGAAATCGTCACGGAAAATTTTGGAATCCATCCCGATATGCCATTGCCAACCGGCCAGCCAAT
>JBOHQZ010000294.1:0-7654 GCA_050732275.1 bacterium | reverse complement strand
GACGAACGCGATCCCCGATCTTTTTGTGAATGAACATGCCGGCGGTATAATCGACTTTATCTTCAACGGTTTTGCGGCCGGCGCCGAGCAACATGCAAAGCCGTCCGATTTCTCTCGCATTGATGGCGGCGACGTAGCCATCTGTTTCGGCTTTCACTTCGCGGCGATGTTTTGGCATCGGGTATTTCTCGGGTCGCTCGACAAAACTCGTGTCGCCTTCTTGGGCTTTGACGATCGCCAAAAATTTTTGCCAAGCCGCGCCATTATCGAGCAACGGGCGAAGCTGAGTTATTCCGCTTTGCAGATCTTTCGTTTTGCCAGCAAGTTGCAACATCAGCGCGCCAAGCGCGAGCGTGACTTGGCGGACATCATCCGGACCGCGGCCTTTGAGCACATCGATCGCTTCGCAAACTTCAATCCAATTTCCAACGGCGAGGCCGAGCGGTTGCGACATGTCCGTAAGCAAGGCGACGGTGCGCAAATTAAAAGCCGCAGCAGTACGAACCAAATGCGTGGCCAATTCTTCCGCGGCGCCGGCCTCTTCAAAGATGGCACCATTGCCAACCTTGACATTGAGCACAAGCGCGTCGATTCCCTCCGCCAATTTTTTGCTGAGAATGCTGCCGCAAATCAACGGAATTGATTGCACGGTTGCCGTCGCGTCACGCAATGCGTAAATCCGGCGATCGGCCGGACAGATCTGCTCGGTTTGGCCAATCAGACAGGTGCCAATTTCTTCAACCAATTTTTTGAAACGCGGAATGGAAAGCCTCGTGTTGAGCCCAGGAATGGATTCGAGTTTGTCGAGCGTTCCACCGGTATGGCCGAGGCTGCGGCCGGAAATCATTGGCACGTAAACGCCGGCAGCCGCAACTAACGGCGCGAGAATCACCGAAACCTTATCGCCGACGCCGCCGGTACTGTGCTTGTCAACTTTGGCGCCGGGAAGGTGCGACCAATCGACCACTTCGCCGGAATCGCGCATGATGCGCGTGAGCGCGACGGTTTCCTCGAAGCCCATGCCTTGAAAATAGATCGCCATGAGCAGCGCCGACATCTGATAGTCGGCAACCTCGCCATTCAGATAAGCGTGAATAAAAAAGCTGATCTCGTTCTCAGTTAGCGTTTTGCCATCCCGTTTTTTCTGAATAATCTCGCGTGCCGTCATGAGCGCTCCGTTTCGAGGTGATGAAGCCCCACTTAGCCATTGCTTCAGTAATTCATTGCTCCGAAACTCAAACCTTTTGAAACGCCCGCTGCCGATAGAGGTGCTCGAAGAGGTTCCCTTCGTGCGGCTGATCCCACGAAATTCGGCTGGTCGGAATCGGGCCGAGATTCAAACGGTCAATATTGGGGGAATTGAAAACGCCTTTGATAAACTTTTCGTCTTCAGTGATTACAGTGCCAACCAAAGTTGAACCAATTCGAGTCAACAGCTCATCTTGCGGCGCCTCAACGACGCTGACAAAAGGAAACAAAAATTCGACATTGGCCAAGGGATGCTCGGGATCATCACACCAAACGACGGTCGGCAGCAGAAACGTGCAGCCGTCTTTTTCAACCAGCCGCTTGCTGTCGCGATATTTGGCGGTCAAATCTTCCGCGCCGGAAATTTTGAGCTGGCTGTCGATCATTTCATTGATGCGTTTGGCAAATTTCTTATTGGTAAAAGCGGCAATTTGCGCATTGGGGTCGTCCATCGGCTTCGCCTCGATTTGTGCCAAGCGTTTCGCTAATGCTTCGGCGATCTCGCGGCCATAATTAGGAAGCCAAACGCCGGAAGCGTTGAGGCACGATCTTCCGCCGTTTTCTACAGCGGCAGTTACGATGACGTCAATATATTTTTCCCATTCGGCAATTTTATCGGCGGCGATGATGACTTTGCTCCAGCCTGGCCCGTGAATTTGCACGCGGCCATCTCTGGCCCACGCTTGCACCGAAGATTGGTCGCCGAAAAACATCGAGCGGCCGCAGCGCAGCAAAATTTCCGTGGCACCGGAATGATCGGAGGGATAATAGCTGAAAGAATCGGGCGGGCAGCCGGCGGCAATAAAGGCTTGCGCAATGCGAAACGGCGTCCACGGCTCTTCACGGCCGGGCTTGAGCACGAGCGGCACCTTCAGCGGAATTGCCGGAAGCCAAAGCGAATGCACGCCTGGCGAGTTGCTCGGCAAAATCGCGCCCAACGCCTGCGTTTGGCAGAAAAAGCTCAACGAGCGATTGTTTTGCTTTATCCATCCGCTATCGAGGATAGAAAGATCAATCCCGCGCGTCAATCCGCCTAAAACTGCTTCCATCCCGGTGAGCACTAAATTAATCTTGCTCATGTTGCGGCGGCAAAGCGCTTCGGGCATGCCGGTGGTTGCGGATAATTGATGAACATAGTCCTCGGGAGATTGAAGCACGTCGCCCAAAGGCAATTCGGCTTCCGTGAAAAGCTGCGCGGCCTTTTTGCAAATTGCCAAAAGCTGCGCAGCCGTAAGCGATTGCAGAACACGTTGATTTTTTTCTGCGGTGCCGAGGTCTTTAGCAATCAGACCGCGATTGGCTTGGCTGACTTTCACAACCGGCTCGCCGGTTCGGAAGTGCGGCAGCGCGACGACGTCCAAACTTGTGTAGGGCCGGCCGGCGCGGAGAAGTGGGATGTGCAGCATATAATTTTGATCGATGGTATTTTTGTCGAAACTGTTTCTGCTAGTTTTTATCACGCGCGAAGCCTTGCTATCGACCGCGCCAAATTTTGACGCGCTTGCGCCTCGTAGCGATTACGAAATTCTTCAGTGAGGTAAATGTTGGGACGGCTCAAGAATGACGTCAAAAGAGCAACTCGCTTCCTTTTGTAAAACAGCGATGGCACATTTTTATACTCGACCCGTATATTCTTTTCGTACTCGTCAAAAATCTCCTCAGGTGCGGCAAGCGTCGAAAGATCAATATCGACAAGCAGTCGAGCGTCCGGCTCGTGTGGTATATTGACGTGTTTAGTCGCCAGGATGAGCTTGGAAACGCCCTCAACAATTGTGGCCGGCAATTCGGCTTCGAGAAGGAACTGTTCCGCCAGACGCGCGCTGCGTTCCTCATTGTCCTTTGCCACTGGTTTGTAAATAGCATCGTGAAACCAGATCGCCAACTCAATCTCATTGCCACGCGCCGACAGATGCCGGACGCTTTCGAATTCATTGAGACAGCACCGAATGTGATAGAGCGTATGATAGGCGCGATGTGGCTCGGCGTAGCATTTCTCAAGAACGCGGAACACCTCATCGGCGTTGGTCTTGCAATTCAGCCCCTTCCAAAGCTCCCGCCAGCGCTCGAAATCAGCATCTCTTTCCATGTCGACCCATCGTTGCTACATAGTCCTGCCCCAACGGGCGTAGCCTTGTGGGGCGCTTGTCGAAACAAAAATTAAAAGCCCTCGCAAGGGCGGTAGGACTACCATCAGTTTTCAACTAATAATTCACATTATGCTTGTTATGACTGCGTGACCGGTTTTGGTGCCAATCCGGCCAGCAAACGTCCAATGCAGGCTTCGGCAGCCGCAAGCAACATGTTGATGACGAGACCGCTCGCGCGAGCGGGAAGCGCGTTCGACATCGTAACTGCCGTTCCTTCCGGCACATTGATGGCGTCCCAATTCACGAAGTACGTGTCGAGCCCGCCGACCAAGCTGACGATCGTTGCCACGAAAATGAAAATTTGCGCCACGAAACCGATGGCCCCGCCGACCATAGCCGTGCCGAGCCAGCTAAAGTTGCCGACACTCTTGGACAGCGCGCCGTAATAAAGACTGGTGATTAACGTCAACACGACGAGCGAAAACGTCGCGTTGCTGCGTGGCGTGTAAGGCACGCCGAACAGGCCCATGCTGAAGCGACCAATCGCCCAAATGACGATTAGCAATATCGGCAGGCGAATAAAACGAAAAACTGCTGACAACATCTTCCTTCCTCCGAGTAATTTGTTTTGAAACAATTGATCGCAGAATCGATAACGCCAAGCCCGATCACGCTTTCCGTCATGCCCTCTGCGCTTTGCTAATAAACACCGACAATAACCGACTCCTGCAACTGCGAAAAGACCCGCACATTGCTCACGCCGTCCCATGGATATAAATCAATCGGCGCGGCGCGCTCGCCTTCGTCGCGCTCCAAAAATCGCGGCATGAAAAAATCCTTCGTCAGCGTTGTCAGCATGACGCGACCGGTTTTGCCGTAATCCACCGTCTCTTCGGGATTATCCGGATTCACCATTTCAATTACTGCGCGCGGCGAAGGAGGATAATACGTGATGGCGTAATTATCCGCGGGATCGAACGGTTTGTGGCAGGCGAGCCCCATCAGCGTGTTGCCATACGTCGGCACGAAATCGATTCCAGGCACCAACTCCTCGCGCGCAAAGCGATGGAACTGTGCCGTCATTTCCGTGCCGCCGCAGAAGATGCCTTTGATGCCGTGCTTCTTCAGATTGATTTTCTCGCACAGCGCTTCGAGCAATTTCGGCGTGGTAAAAACACAATGAATGTTTTCGTGCGCACGCAGAATCGTGAGACCCTGATCGATGACGTGAGATTTGTATGCTTCCAATTCTTGAAAGGCGCCGCGCTTGATGAGCTTGTTGACCCAGCGCGGATCGAGATCGACCATGAAGCAAATACCGCCGCGAAATTGCGCGAGATGCTCGATGGCCAAACGCAAGCGGCGCGGCCCCGATGGCCCCAACATCAGCCAATCACTGCCGGACGGAAAACTTTCCAGCGACAGCGTGGCGCTGAACAATTCGTAATCGGTTTGAAAATCTTTAATGTTCACGCGCGTTTTCGGCAAACCGGTCGAGCCGCCGGTTTCAAACACATAAAGCGGCTCGTTGGCAAAACCTTTCGGCAGCCACCGCCGCACCGGCCCACCGCGCAGCCAACTGTCCTCGAAGTGTCCCAACTTTTTCAAATCCGCGTAGCCGCCGATTTCTTGGCGCGGATCGAAGTTCAGTTTGTGCGCAAACTCCAGCCAAAACGGCGAACCGGTTTCGGGGCTGAAGTGCCATTGCACCATTTCGCGGACGTGCGCGTCGAGTTTCTGGCGCGCGTCGGCGGTTTTTTGTGACAAAGATTTGTTGAGTATTTCCATTACGCCGCTTCTTTCCTTATCCGTTTTTTCGCATACGCCGGAGAATGTGCTTCGATTTTGCGCATGGCTTGCGGGTCATAAAGTTCCTCGCCACAAGCTGGGCATTCGTGAAACTCCAAATCTGGCACGATATAAATTTGACCTTTAAAATTGCCAGTCCAGTTCCGTTTCACTTTTTTAATTCTTTTGCTGCCACAAGAGGGGCAACGTGAGATATTAATCATACGCTCACCTTAATCAGAAACAGATCGTTTTGAAGAAATTAGAAAATAATAAGTTTCTACTCCCGCTTCTTGCATAAACTTGCCCTTGGAATAAATAAACAACCCATCCAAGTTTGTGCTTTGAATGACGTAAAGATATTCTTTGGCTTGTTTGCGCAACGGGCTTGTCGAACGAATGGTTTTGTAAATTACTCCGGCATTGAGAATGGATTCGATGACGTCAGTTTCGGTGATGCCATCCATTTCCATTTCTCCACGTGCCTTTTTGCTGAATTCGTAACGTCCTTTCAACACCAGACGTTTGATTTTTACCAGCACGTCGCTCATCGTTCGTTTTCTCCCGCCGTAATTCGTCCATCTCAAATTTATCGTTTTGCCTCGATAAATGCAAGAGGTGGCGTATTCAAATTTGGTGCAATCCGAATATCTTTCAGTAACCCAGTCGGGCCGACTGGGCTACGTTATTCCCCAATCCCATAAACATGCCCTTGCGTCCGCACAAAAATCATCCTCTCCGAAATCGCCGGCGTCGCCATACAAACTTCGCCCATCGAATTCGTCGCGATAAGCTCGTATTGCAGCCCAGCTTTCACCACATAAATTTCGCCGTCCTCGCTGGTGAAATAAAGCTTGTCATCCGCCGCAATTGGCGAGGCGGTAAATGCGTAGCCGCTGCCTTGGCCGCCGAGGCGATTGCGATAAATTTGCTCGCCGGTTTTGGCGTTGTAGCAAGTGACCGTGCCGTTGTTGGCGCAGGTGTAAAGATAATCGCCGTAAACGATCGGCGTCGGCATGTACGGCCCGCCGCGCATTTTGCTCCACGCGATGTGCTCGTTGGATTCAGCTTTATCTTTGAGAGAAATATCGCCGCTCGCACCGGTACGAATCGCGTAAATCGGCTGAATAGGACGATAGCCGCTGGTGACAAAAATCAGATCGTGCGCCACAAAAGGTGTCGGCGTCGTGATCTCGGAATTGCCGGCAAGCTTCCACAGCTCTTTGCCGGTCAGCGGATCATAACCGCGAATGTGCTTGGTGCCGTTGGTGATCAACTCCGCACGGGCTTTGCCCTCGTGAATCGTCGGCGTGCCCCACGAGGGAATTTCGTCGCGCGAAGTGAGCCAAACCTGTTTGCCGTCTTTGATATTGTAAGCGGCAATAAACGAGCCCTTCTGAATATCGCATTGCACGATTACGAGATTTTTGTAAATGATCGGCGAGCTGCCGTGACCCCATTGATAGTCGGGATCGTAAAACCAGCCGCCGTCGAGCAAGCCGATATCTTTTTTCCAAAGCAGCTTGCCGTCGAGATCGTAGCAATAAAGCCCTTCCGCACCAAACAGCACGACGAGATGCTTGCCATCCGTTGCCGGCGTGGAATTGGCTTGCGTTGCTTTGGTGTGGCGTTTGATTTTCGGAATGCCTTCGTAAACGGTACGCTCCCAAATAATCTTGCCGCTCTTTTTGTCGAGACCATAAACTTTCCAGGTGTGTTTGGAAACGTCTTTGTCCGGCGCGACATCGCCGTATAGTCCGACGCGCAATTTGGAGCTCGTGTCGCTGGTGATGGCGGTGGTAATGAAAACGCGATTTCCCCAAATCACCGGACTCGAATGCGCCATGCCGGGGATCGGAGTTTTCCATTTGATGTTGAGCGATTTTTCGGCGTTCCAGGTCGTCGGCGGATTTTGTCCATCCGCAACGCCGGTGGCAAACATGCCGCGAAACGACGGCCAATTTTTCGCAACGGCAACGCCATTTTTCTTCGCCTTGTTGACGGTCGCGGCTACTGTTGTTTCCGCCTTTATCTCTTTCTTCTCGGCTTCGGCAGATTTCGATTCGGCTACTTTTTCTTCGGCTTTGACTTTCTTGAAAACGAAACTGCGCCCGCCTTGCTTGAGGGTGAAGTCGGTAACTTGATTGCCGGTTGAATTAAACGTGATGTCAATGCCGCTAAATTCCACGGCTTTGAAATTGTTGTTGTCAACCGGCGCATAAGTCAGCGGCGGCTGGCCGGAAACCGTGCCGATGAACTTGTCGTTTTGGACGGCGAACGTCATTTCCATGCCGATGTCATCATTTTTGTAACGCCCAACATAAGTTTGCAACAATGCCGGATCAATTTTGAAATCGGGCAGTTTCGCGGGAGCGGCGCCGGCATTTTTCAGCGCTTCGATAATTTCAGTTTTATTGCCTTGCGTCGCGCGCGTTAAAGCCGAGGTGAGTGTTTCATCTTTTATTCCGCCAACCGCAAGCGCCGCCTTGACCATTTCGAGATTATTGCTCTCGATGCCGCTCATCAGCGCC
>JBOHQZ010000293.1:0-7675 GCA_050732275.1 bacterium | reverse complement strand
ATCCTCGGTATCGTCATTCTGCTGCCAATCATGCTCGCAGCACAACCTGAGGCGATTGACAAAGAAATCACCGGCGTCATCTCCGGCCAAGTGTATGATGCCGAAACCAAGCAGCCACTCGCCGCGGTCAATTTGTTCGTGGATAGTTTGCTCGTCGGCACGGCCACGGCCAACGACGGAAAATTCGTCTTGAGTTATCTGCAACCCGGCGAATATCGGCTCGTCGTCAGCCGCATCGGCTACGAAACTTACAGCGAGACCATCATCGTTTCGCCAAGCAAATTGGTGGCGCGGCAAATCGCCTTGCGGCCAACCGAAGTCACCGGCGAAGAAGTGACGGTAACGGCCGCGCGCCGCGAGCAAACCGCGCAGATGGCGCCGGCGAGTGTGGTCATTCTCAATGCGCGCGATCTCCGCGTCCGCTCGGTCACCACTTTCGATCAAGCGCTGGAGATGGTACCGGGCATTGCGGTGTTTCGCACTTCGGGCGTGTCCGTGCAGAGCCTGTCGATTCGCGGCAGCTCGGATGTGGCCGGCGGCGGTGTCGGCAACCGTGTGTTGTTGATGATCGACGGCCGGCCAGCCTTGACGCCTGATACCGGCGGCGCATTGTGGAGTCTCGTTCCAACCAATTTCATCGATCACATCGAAGTGGTCAAAGGCGCGTTCTCGAGTCTTTATGGATCGAATGCGATGGGCGGCGTCATCAACGTCATCACCCGGCGCCCGGCGTACCGCGCCATGACGAGTGTAGATCTCGGCTATGGCTTCTATGGCAAGCCGCATTCTACTTTACGCTACACGAACAAATTGCCAGTGCAAAATCAACTCGAACTGAGCCACTCCGGAAATCGCGGCCGCATAAGTTATCTGCTCAATTTTAGCCGCAAACAATCCGACGGCCATTCCGAAAACACCGCCTACGAATTTTACAATGTCTTTGGCAAGATGTTGTATGATTTCCGCCAGAACCGCAATCTCGAGATCAGTCTGGGATCCGTGATAGCGGACAACGACTATCCTCACACTTGGCTGAACAATCTGCAACCGTTTCGAGTGGCGCCGGAGTACCGTGACGACCGGCAGCAAAAGCGCGTCTACAGCGCCGATCTGCTTTATTGGGCGGTACCGAGCGCGCGCGCCAAATATTCTTCGCGGTTTTATTTTTACCGGAACGCCAGCCGTTCGTATTTCAACCAGCCGTTCGATTTGCAGACAAAGGTCGATGCGGATAAATGGGGCAACCTGACGCAGTTTGATTATTATTTCAACTCGCGCCATTATCTCATCGCCGGGCTGGATGTTCAGATCGATCAGGTAATCTCTTCGCCCGATACAGTGATGTACGGTGATCGTCGAGTGAACAACGCCGCGGTTTACGTGCAGGATGAAATCAATCTCGCGCCGACGTTAACCGCGACGGTGGGCTGGCGTTACGACTGGAATCATCTTGTCGGTGGCAAGACGTTGCAGCAATCAAGCCCGAAGCTCGGCCTCGTCTATCGCCCGTCTGAGGCGCTGGCGACGCGGCTGTTGGTTGGGCAAGCCTTTCGCGCGCCGTCGATTGCGGAGCGCTTTTTTCAATACGAGCTTGGCGGCGGCACGCACTTCAAGCCGAATCCCGGTTTGAAAGCGGAGCGGATCGATTTTTCCCTTGAGACCGGCACCCGCTGGCGGCTGGGCGATTTCGTTGATTTGGACGTGGCTTACTTTCGCCATCACTATCGCGACATGATTTACTGGGTTGAGATTTCGGCGGAAGAGGGTGTGGTGTACACACTTTTTCAGGTGCGCAATTTGAAACGCGCGCTCATCCAAGGCTTGGACGCCGGGGTGAATTTGCACTGGCAACGCCGCCTTCACGCTTCGCTCAACTATACGTATTTGGATGCCAAGGATCGCTCATCGGATCGTGACAACGACCGGCTTGCTTATCGGAACCGGCATGCTTTCTTTTTCTCAACCGAGGCGAATATCGGCCGATTCACGCTCAGCGTTCACGGCCAGTACCGCAGCAAGCTGGACGAGGTTTTTCTGTATCCTCGTGACATCCCACAAGGATTTTTTGTGGCCAATACCAAAGCAACGATGCGCTTGAGCGATTTTTATCAGCTTTCGTTGGCGGTCAACAATATTTTCGACACGCAGTATGAGGAATTGGAGCGCTATCGCATGCCGGGGCGCAATTGGATATTGGGCGCGAGGGTGCAGTTTTAAAACCAGACGCCGTAACTTCAAAAACATAGTCCCAACGGATGAATTAAGGCCAGCGGATAAAGACATCAGTTGGTCTTAATTCATCCGTTAGCGTTTTTCTGCTAAAGTTTAGTTTTTCGATACCAACAACTTTCACGACAAATGCCGACAAACCCCGTCCTGTACATTCCCATCGCCACCACATTCATCGCGCTGATTTTTGCGTGGATCGTTTTTCAGCGCTATCGTCAAAAGAGAAAAGGCGCGCATCTGTTATGGTGGGCAGCCGGCATTTTCATTTATGGGATGGGCACGTTTACGGAGGGATTCGTCACGCTGTTTGGTTGGAACGAGGCGATCTTCCGCGCCTGGTATATCTCCGGCGCTTTGCTCGGCGGCGTGCCGCTGGCGCAAGGCACGGTATATTTGCTCATGCAGCGCGCCACCGCCAACCGCTTGACTACGATTCTCGTGCCGTTCATCGTCATCGCCGCCGGCTTCGTGCTGTTGACGCCACTCGATTACGCGCTTGTCGAGCCGCATCGCTTGTCGGGTAAAATCATTGCATGGTATTGGGTGCGCTTCTTTAGCCCATTCATTAATATCTACGCTTTCATCTTTCTCGTTGGGGGCGCCATTCTTTCGGCGTATCGTTTTCGCAAAAGCGGGCAAACTTATAACAGATTCATTGGCAACGTTTTCATCGCGGTTGGCGCTATTTTACCCGGCATTGGCGGCACTTTTACGCGCTTTGGCTATACGGAGGTTTTGTATGTCACCGAGCTTGTCGGCATCGTGCTCATTTATGTGGGGTATCGGTATAACGTGAGCGGGAAAATTCAGAACAGCGATGCACTAACATCAAATCATCAGTACGCCACAACGGCCTCATAATTTCTGCCTGCCCCTTCTACATTAAAATTTATATTGAAATTTAAGAACGAAGCAGTTATATTAGCTTAAACAACGTTTCACAGAATCGGAGCAATGATGGAGTGTCACTATGTCCACGCAAGAGATTCTTTCACAGGTCGGGGCATTATCGTTGTCAGAGCGAATGGTTTTGCTGGAAGCAATTTTGCAATCTATAAAAGCAGAAATCAAAGATCCTGAAGAACAGAAAAAGGCTGAGGAGCACAAAGAAGAAATTCGCCGGCGTCGCCAAGCGTTCAAGGTCAAAGCATTTCATCTAGGTGGCGATATTAAGGTTGACCGTGATGAAATATATTCTGAGAGGGGATTATGATATTTGCCCTTGATACCAATATTTTGGTATATGCGCACAATTTTGAATCGCCTTACTATCAAAATGCTGAAGAGTTTATGGAACTTGTTGTGAAGAAGAGCGGAGACATAAACGGGCATCGCATTGTTGGAATTCCATTGCAAGTGTGCGCCGAATTCATCAATGTCATAACCAGACAAACGATTGAGCAGCCGATTTCGTTAGTGGAGGCAGTTGAAATCATTCGAGAGTACACAGAGGTTCTCGAAATACCTGTTATCTATCCCAAATCCACCCAACTTCAAACCTTCCTCACTCTGCTCGAAACCACGACTTCCCGCAAGAAAGTTTTTGACGTGGCGCTCGCTGCGACGCTCAAGGACAACAACGTCGCAGGCCTTTACACTGTCAACGTCGACGATTTTAAAGGCTTCCCGTTTCTGCAAGTGGAAAATCCGCTCGCTTGACACGGCAGCGTCAATATGCCGCCTCCCAATTTTATCTCACTCGACCCACAATCTTTCTTGCTTTCTTTTTCACATTGAGATTCGGAATGATTATTATCAATACATAATAATCGTTACTATTACTATTTAAATATTTTTTATTTTAAACTTGACGCATTTAAATTTTATTATTATATTTGGCAATCAATTTAAACGCTGTGCTTCAATCAAGCAAACTGGAGCATGGCATGCCCGAATAGCTGCCATGGTATTGTTCAACAAGCCATCATCCTAATAAAAGTCCTAATAAAAGCCAGAATATTGCTTATGCGACTGCTTCGTTGTATTTATTTGCTTGCGCTCGCCGGATTATTGATGTCGGCTTATGCCCTACCGGTTGTTGTCCAGGAAGGGAAATTCAAAATCGGCGGCTACGGCGAAATTTTATATTCGCACTTTGATTATGGTCCCGACCAAAAAAGCGGTCCGAACGGTTCGCCGCCGGACAGCCGCGCCATCATGGATATTCCGCGCCTGATTCTCGAGTTCGGATATCATTTCACCGATGATTTGTCGCTTGAAACAGAAATCGAATACGAGCATGGCGGCGCCGGCTCGGCCATCGAGCTTGAATACGAGGAATTTGGCGAGTTCGAATTCGAGGCCGAAAAAGGCGGCGAGATCGCGCTGGAGGCTTTCCATATCACCAAATCCTTAAAAATTCGAGCAAGTGATTGTGAACGGCCACACTTTTTTTCTACACGATGGCCGTGCGAGAGATTTAATCGAGGCGATTATGTGGCACGGTGGTGAAGCGGAGCGGGCAAAAGAATTCGTTCGCCGCCTCAGCAAAAATGATCGGCAAGACTTGGTCGCATTTTTGGAATCGTTGTAGTTTGAACTTTTTGATCTTCATTATTCTGCAACATTACAGAAAGGAGCTAGGCATGTGCCATCAATTGATTCGTTACTGCGGTTTTATCTTTTTCTTTTTATTTTTTCAGATATCCGGCTGGGCGCAAACTGCGCAACAAGACACGCTGCGCGAGCTGATGCGCCGCATCGATATTCTCGCTGAAGAGATTGAAAAATCCAAGCTCGGCGAGGTGGCGGAGCGTACGTACGAAAGCCGCTTCGGGCTCGGGCCGGCGGCCTCGCAGGTTTATCAGCTCAAAAAAGCCGGCGTCTCACTAGCTGGCTACGGCGAAGTGACGTATCAAAATTTTGCGAAAGAAACGGATGCCGACCAGCCTTCCGGCAAAATCGATGAGATCGATTATCTCCGCCACGTGGTTTACGTCGGCTTCAAATTCAACGACCGCATTCTGTTCAATTCGGAAATCGAATTTGAGCACGCCAGCACGGGCAGAAGAGGCAGTGTTTCGGTAGAGTTTGGTTATGTTGACGCGCAGATCAGCTCCGCGTTGGCCGCACGTGCCGGGATGGTGTTAGTGCCGGTGGGTATCATCAACGAGTTTCACGAGCCGCCGACCTTTTATGGCAGCCTGCGGCCGGAAACCGAATCGGCCATCATTCCGGCCACTTGGCGGACAAATGGTTTCGGCGTCGTTGGTTCGCTCAAATCTGGAATCGGTTATCGGCTATATCTCATCGAAGGGTTGAATGCGACCGGATTTTCGGCAAGCGGCATTCGCGGCGGGCGGCAAAGCGGCTCGCAAAGCCTTGCTGAAGACATGGCTCTCGCGGGCCGCGTTGATTACACCGGCCTGGCCGGCATCAATCTTGGCGCTTCATTTTACACCGGCAACAGCGGGCAAGGCTTGAAAAATGCGGCGGGCCAAGAGATTGGCGGACGCGTGACACTATGGGCCGTGCATGGAATTTTTGCGCGACGCGGCTTGGAGTTGCGCGGCCTGTTGGCGCAATCGACCATCGGCGACGTGGATTCACTCAATCGTGTTTTGAAATTCGCCGGCAGCAACACGATTGGCAAGCAGCAAACCGGTTTCTATTTGACTGCGGCGTACGATATTTTGCCGCTGTTCGCTAAAGGCAAAATCAGCGCATTGCTGCCGTTCGTGCAATATGAAAAACTCAATTCCCAATCCGAAGTGCCGGCGGGCTTTTCGGCCAATGCTGCCAACGAGCGCACGAATTTAACTTACGGTCTGGCGTTCAAACCGCATCCGAATGTCGCGTTTAAATTGGATTACTTGAATCGTCGGAACGAAGCAAAAACCGCGGTGGATCAATTCAATGTGGCGGTTAATTATCTTTTTTAACGCCCCGCGGCGCGCCTCCAAAGCAAAGTGCGGCCGGTTGCCGCAGCGCACCGGCCTCGTGTTTGCCATCTTGCTCATGGCGCTGTGTACGGAACGCAGTCAGGTCGCTTTTTCACAAGTCTTCATGAAGCAGGAAGAGGCGCTGCGTCGCGCCTTTCCACAGGCCGAAAAGATCGAGCGCCATACGTTGTTTCTTACCGACGAGCAGATTGCCGAAATTCAGAAATCAGCGCGGTCCAAGGTTGAATCGAAAATCGTGGTTTATTATCGCGCCACGCAAGGGGGGGAAATTCTCGGTTTTGCCTGCTTCGAAACAATGATCGTTCGCACGAAGCCCGCAACGATTATGGCGGTCATCAAGCCGGATAGTACGCTGCAAATGGTGGAGATTCTGGCGTTTCACGAACCGCGGGACTATCTGCCAGCGCCGCGATGGCTGACGCTCTTTCGCAACCGCATTTTGAACGAGGCCTTGTGGCCGAAACGTGACATCCATCACATCAGCGGCGCGACGTTGAGCGTGCAGGCGATCACGCTGGCGGTGCGTCGCTTGCTCGCCACTCATATCGTCGCCGTATCGAGAGAGTTGAAGAAATGAAGTATATGCAAAACGGCGGATTTCAAAGCCATCCATTGATGCGTTTGACGCTATCCTTCACGCTGCTGTTGCTGCTGGGATTTTGGCTCAGCAATTTCGCGCTTTATTTTGCGCAAATGAATCTCACGCCGCAATCAGTGGTGAGTTATTATTCGGGTTCGGAGGAAGAATACCGCTTGCCGCGTACTTATCAGACCATGCTCGAAGTGACGCATACGCACTTGCCCATGATGGCGGTGGTGATTCTTCTCCTCACGCATCTGCTGATTTTTGCCCCGCTATCTTCGCGTACCAAAACCGGTTTTATTGTGGCCGCCTTCGTCTCTGCGCTCGGCTTCGAGGCAGCGGGCTGGCTGGTGCGATTCGTCCATTCGGCTTTTGCCTGGCTCAAGATCATCACCTTTTTGACTTTGCAGGCGATACTCGCCTTTTTGCTTGGCGCGCTCACGCTTTTTCTTCGGCGTTCACGTCATCCGGCGGCAGACAAGCCCGCAGCTCCACACGTTGCGAATTCTAAAAATGACTGAAGTGGCTGCCAATCAAAAATTATAACAGCAGCGCGATTTATCATTTTTTAGATAGCTTTGCACGACGATGGCATCAATCTCTTCACGGTTGGGGGTATCGAGATCGAATTGCAGCACTTTTTTGAAGACCTGCAGCGCCTGTCCGTCATTCCGCGACAGGAGCAGATAAATCTCCGCGAGGGTGGAATAAAGCTTGAGCCGGCCCGTATGGCACGCCAACAGCATTTCATAAATCTCGGCTGCTGCCGTAAAACGAAAAAGGCGTAACCGATCGCACACTAATCCCCGCAGCGTGGTTCGATTACGCCTTCACTTGCAGATCTTATATCTGCCTGAAAAGATGCCTAATGAGATTGTTTTAGCAGGCGGAGCTCGGTTTGGAGAGCGTCTTCGAGCACAGGGATAACTTCGTCACCCATGTTTTCTTCGCGTATATATTT
>JBOHQZ010000292.1:0-7716 GCA_050732275.1 bacterium | reverse complement strand
TACGGACCCAACAGCGCCAACGGCGTTGTGCATTTCATCACCAAATCACCGTTCGGCTCGGAAGGCACGACGGTGAGCGCCGGCGGCGGTGAGCGCGTTGAATATTTCGGCTCGGCGCGGCACGCGGGTAGTTGGCAGAACCGGTTGGGCTACAAAATTTCCGGCCAGTATTATCGCGGCGTCGATTGGGAGTATTATGATCCGGCCGAACCGGATTCCTTCAAGAGCGGCGGCGTGAAAATACGTGCGCCGGGACGAGATTTTCACATCGAGAAAATCGGCGGGGAAGCGCGTGTCGATCTTCGCCTCTCGGATGATCTCACCGCCATCGGCACTGCCGGTTATAGTCGGGCAAGCAATATTGAGCTAACCAGTTTCGGCGCGATGCAGGCGAAGAAATATGCTTACAGCTATTTGCAAGGCCGGCTGCTTTACAAAGATTTTTTTGCACAGGCCTTTTTCAACAGCATCGATGCCGGTAATTCTTATTTTCTGCGCGCCGGCGCGCCGATCATCGACAAATCGGCTGTGCTCGGCGGGCAAATTCAACACAGCTTTTTGTACGGCGATGGGCAGCGGTTTACGTATGGCCTCGACATTTTGCAGACGTTTCCCATTACGCAAGGCACGCTCACCGGCCGCAACGAAGCGGCGGACAATATTTATGAAAACGGCGTGTTTGTCCAATCTGCCACCGAATTGACACCGAAAATAAGTTTGCTCGCGGCGCTTCGGATCGATGACCACAGCCGGATGAAAAAGCGCGTCATTTCGCCTCGCGCTGCAGTGGTTTATAGTTTGAGCGCGGAACATAAATTTTACGCCACATATAATCGCGGCTTCAGCGCGCCGGGCACCGAGCATCTTTCTTTTGATCTGTTGTTGACGGACATGCACAGTGCGCTGCCGGCGCCTTTTTCCCGCAGCCTGACGACGCGCGCTATCGGCGTTCCTTTTGAAACCGGCTTTACTTTTCGGCGTGACATCGATGGCCGACCGTTGATGCTGTCACCATTGGCCGGTGCCGATTATATTCCAGCAACGGTAAATTCCGTTTGGCCGTCTTTGCGCAAGATTCTAATTGCCGGCTCGCCGGCAAACCAACAGGCGTTGCTGAACGCTACCTTGCCCGCGCAGCTCAACAGCACCGTGCTCGGTAATTTAAGAAGGCTCAATCCCGTCACCCAAAATTTCGATCCGGTCAGCGACGTCGCCGACGTGGCGCCGCTCAAGCCGGCGATTATCAATACGCTTGAGCTTGGTTACAAAGGGCTGCTCCGTGAAAAGCTATTTTTTAGCGCCAGCGTTTATCACACGCGCGTTGAAAACTTTATCAGTCCCTTGATGGTCGAAACGCCTAATGTCTTTGCCAATGTTGGGCAGCTTGTCGCCGCGCTGCAACCTGCGGCTGAGACGATAGCAAATGCGTTGATTGAGCAAGGCGCGGCGCCGGAAGAGGCCCAGGCGCAAGCACAAGCCATGATCAATAATCTCGCCATCTCTGCCGCGAACCTGCCGCTCGGCATGATCTCACCGAATGAAATTGCTACTAATAATGAGATTATTCTCACCTATCGCAATTTGGGCAACATCTCGCTCAACGGCATGGATCTCGGCTTCATTTATTCGCCCTTTACAAGCTGGAAATTCAGCGGCAATTTTTCATTTTTGAGCAAAAACTTTTTCTATCAAAATACGCCGCAGCTTTATATTTTCTCGCTCAATGCGCCCAAGCACAAATTCGGCGCCGGCGTGCAATACCGGGCTCCTTCCCAAAATTGGGAAGCGCAACTGCGTTGGCGCTACGTTGGCGGTTTTCCGGTCAAATCCGGCGTTTACTTCGAAGGCATTGAAACCTACACAGCGGTTGATCTGGATTTAGGGTGTGACTTGGGAAAGCGCACGCGCCTCTTTTTGACCGCGCAGAACGCGCTCAACTGGCGTTACCGCGACTTCGCCGGCGCGCCAAAGATTGGACGGCTTCTGCTGGCGAGGATAGCACAAGCATTGTAAATAAACTTTTGTTAAACTGATTCATCGAATGGGCAGATTTGGATTATTTAAAGCGCAGGAGGCAACAATGCAACTCTGGAGACTTGTAGCACATCATGACTGTCCTGAAGAATTCATCAAACACTATTGTAAAAAAGGAGTAATTGCGCTTGGATGGGGCCGGATTGGAGAAATTTTAGCAACAAACTTTACTAATTGGAAAGATATCTCTAAGGCCATTTCGGAAGTTTATAAAGACGAGCATCTGAACAACAGTGGTGCTGGTGGTAGATCACTTTGGGGACTCTACAAAGAAATGCGTGAAGGCGATCTGGTCATCCTTAGCAATAGGGAAAGACGAAAAAAGGTTATGCAAGTCATCACAGAAGAGTATTTTTATGAAAATAAGCGTGATCATCTTTTAGACACCCATGATGATTACCAACACCAAAGAAAAGCATGCGTCAAAGATTATGATCCAGACGAATTATGGGAAGCCGCACTAAATATGCATCCTCCAAATTGGAACATTCGATGGCCGCTCTTCCTGTGCGCCAAAAAATTTTCTCTCTAATCAAGCCGGTTTTAATTTACATCACGATATAAACCGGTAATTCAAGTAGTGTAAAAAAGCAAAGCCCCGCCCTCTCGGCGAGAAAAGCTTGAGAGAGAGCGCGGGGCAATTTTTTTATAAAGCGCAGACCGGCGGTCTGCGCTACAATGACGTTATCTTCCCGAATTAAGCGCTCGCTTCAACATCTCCATTTGAATGGCGCGCAGCTCTTGTTCCATTTCACTGAAATCGGCAAAGCGCTTGTCGGCGTCGCGGTGGATGGCGCGCATGACGAAATCATCCCAGGCGCGATGATGCGGCCTTTCCTGCTCGTTGAGCGGTGCAATGCGCGCCTTGAAAATATCTTTGGGCGATTGTATCGACCCGACGGTATTATAAGGATGCCGGCCGGCAAGCAGCTCGTAGGCCATGATGCCGAGCGAATAGATGTCGCTGCGCGAATCACCGCTTTCACCGTAGAGAATTTCCGGCGCCAGATAGCGCCAATGCGCCGGATAAAGCACGCTGGCGTTGGCGCCGCCTTCGGCAAAGCCCGAAATGTGAAAATCTGAAATTTTAAGCTCTTGCGCTTCGCTGAGCCAAATGTTTCCCGGCTTCAAATTCAAATGCGCCACGCCCTTGCTGTTTGCATACAGCAGGGCGCGCACGATTTTTTGCAGCATAGCGAGAATCTCGCCGTCGCGTTGCTCGTCGCGGAAACTCAGCTCAGTGAGATTCCGGCCTTCGATATATTCACGGCCGAAAAACAGCATACCCTCGTGCTCGCCCATATCGTAAAGAAACGCCAGGGTGGGATGGCTCAATCGCGCGATGGCGCGAATGCGGCTGTAAACGCGGTCGCGTTGCTCGTCGTTTTGCAAAAACGGCGCAGCGTCCACCTGCAGCATCACCTTCATCACCAGCGGGCGGTCGAGCTGCAGGTCGTGCGCCAAAAAAGTGGTGTAGCTGTTGTGCTTGAGCATGCGCTTGCGGATTTCAAAACGGCCAAAAGCGTAAACTTGTCCGGGCTTGAGCTGCGCCAGCGGATTGCGCCAAACCACTTCCGCGCAGACCGTCTCCCGGCCCGGCAGCAGTTGCACCGGTTCCATCGCCATCAACGTGAAGCCGGCGCCCGGATGCTTGTCCAACGCCTCGTCCTCTGTGCGCAACAGCAAGGTGCCCACGCCAGGCTCGGAGGATGCGACATTCTCCGCGAGACGCAAAAGATGCGCGGCGTCAACCAAGGCGGCGAGCGTTTCGCGATCACCGCCCTTGTGCAATTGCCGCGTCACTTGCATGCCGCCAATCAGCATCACCCGGTCGATTTCCGGCACTGCGGCGTTATAATCATCCAGGCTCTGCATGAAATCGATCATCGCCCGAATCTGCACCACAGGATCCTTGGCCAGGCTCACGAAGCCCACGCCGGACTGCCGCAGGATAACATCGGGCAATTGCGCCAGGTGATTGCTCAACAAATTGCGCAGCCGATCCGGAACGATCTTGCCGTCATATTTGATGATTTGCGCAAACAGAAAGCTTTGCCACTCGCCGTCAAGCGGCTCAGATTGTTCCTGGCTTTCTGCCGGTTTGGCCAGCGGCACCAGCACTTCCTCCCGCAAATCGAATGGCGCCACGGCAAAAAACTCTTCCCCATCTTTTGCCGCTCCCTGATTGAGAACGAATTGCTGCCCCGCGTTCGGCGCGGACAGTTGCTGGCCGCCGAACAGGCTCAATCGCAAGGTCAAATAATCGCGCAAATCCGCCAACGATTCTGCCGGTGTCATGGTCGGCGCGGCCGCGAGGATTGTCTGCAGAGCCTCAGCATTATTCCCCAGCCGGCCGGTCGCGAGTATTTCGTAAGCCTGCGTTACGCCGAGCTCTTTGGTGATGTAGCCATAAGCGCCATTGACCTTCGGAGCGGCGCGCAAAGCGGCGAGGGCGTCGGCAAACCGGCCTTCCCACCAAAGCTTTTCGAGAAAGGCGCGGATGGCTTTACTGTCGCGGCTGTTGAAAATAGCCTTCTGCTCCTCGCTCTTCGCTTTATCCGGCATGCCGGCGGCTTCGTAATATTTTTTCAAATAAAGCCGCATCTGCAGTTCGTTGGCCGGCGCCCTTTCAACCATGTCCTGGCACAGTTCGACGGCAAAAGGCGTGGTAATGCCGCGGTGCACGAACAAAGAGGCCAATCCGCTTTTCAGCGCCGATGAATCGGGATTATGCGCCACGGCTCTCTCGTACAGCGCGAGCGTTGGCGAAGAAACATCATCCGACCCCAGCGCTGCGATGGCGGCATCCAGAAGAATTTCCGGATTGTCGGGTTCGAGCGCCAAGAGCTGATTGAATTTATCAAAGGCCTCGGCATATTGCTCTTTTTGCAAATACGCCCGGCCGAGCGTGTGCAGAAGCTGGTGCACCCGGTTAAGCTGCGAGGTTGATTCGAGGTTGGGCATTCGACGTAACCCTTAATAATTTCCTTGATTCAGTTTCAGACGTTCGGCTTTCAGTGCGCTCTCCAGCACTGCAATCGCATCCGAATCCGTCCTGCCTTCTGTGAGGTAATTTTGCGCCACGATGGTGTTGATCTCGTCACGCTTGTGTGTTGCGATATTCAATTGCAAGATCGCTTTGTAAACTTTGAGAGCCTGGTCGTCCTGCCGGCCCATGAGCAGATAAATATTGGCCAGCAACGAATACAGCTTCACGCGGCCGGGACGGCGCTGCAAAATCTTTTCATAAAGCTGCGCCGCGGCAATGTAGTTGCCGCGCAAAAGGTGAAGACGCGCGCGCGTGCCCGGCGAAAAAACGATGAAACCGGCCAACGGAAACAAAACGAAAGCGCAAAACGCGCCGCCGACATAAAGCCAGGTGTTGCTGCCGCTGCCGCCGGCGGCGGCGACAGTAAGATTCGCCCGCGCTTCGGCCAAACGATCGACGACATCACGATAGCCCGGCTGCACCAACTGCAATTTCTCCAACGCCACGACGGCTTCCATCCATTCCTGTTTTTCTATGGCAAGAGCCGCTTCTTGATATAAGGTTTCTGCTTGCGCGAGTGAAACTTGCGTCGCATGCAAAGCGGATTGCGCTTTGTTCCGCAGTTTGCGGTCAACGGCTTCCAGTAGGTCGGCGACGTCGCGATAGCTGCGGTTGAGCCGGCGCACTTTTTCGAATGCGGCCAGCGCGCCACCGAGATCGTCGCGATTCATCGCCGCCAGGCCCTCGGCATAATAGCGGGCCACGATCGTTTCCGTGCTCTCGGTTTCAAGCTCGCGTTTGGCTTGCTCAAGGAGCTTGTTCACCTCTTGAAAATTCTGGTCGACGCCGAGAACCTTTTCAAAGGAGAGAATAGCAAGCGGCCAATTGCGAACGCGCATCGCTGCCAGCCCGGCGGTATAATCTTCTTCCAGCTTGACCTGGATTTGCTTCTGCTCCATTTGCTGGCGCACGGCCTCCAGCTTCTCTTTGGCATCTTTGTAATCACCGGCCTTTTGCAGCAGGCTTTCATAGGTGACGATGGCTGTTTCCAGTTTGCCGGCAATGGCCTCCTTTTGCGCTTGTTCATACATCGCCGCCAGCACCCGGCGATTGGTTTCCATTTCCGACAATGAATCCAACGCGGAAGTCAAGGCTTTGAGGTTGGGAGAATCGGGATTTTTTTGCCGCAATTGCTCCACGAAAATTTGTCCCTGTGTAAGGTCGCCGCTCGTAAGGGCTTTTTGCGCTGAATCGGTGAGGCGTTGCGATTCCAATGCGCCCTCTACCAATTGCATAAAATTTTTGAAATTCTGGGCCTTGCCCCGATCCAGATTTTCGCCCTCGTGCAACGCCGTCAAGGCGTCGTCGTAACGGCCTTGGTCAAAACGGCAGCGGCCAAGCTCGAACAAAATCTCAGCGCGTATCTTCGAATCAGTGGTGAGTTCCTTGGCGCCAACGAGCACCTCCTCGCAGGCCTGCAGCTTGTCGAGCCGTTTGTACGTTCTCGCCAGCTCCAGGGCAATTTGCTGCCGGAGCTCGGGCTTGGTTTTGTGCGGCTTGGCAAGATAGGCTTTATAAAACCACAGCTCAGCGAGCCGGTAATCCTGCTGCTTTCTGTAAGTCAAGCCGAGATTATATTGGACTTCGACAAAAAGCGAATCCAGTTCGATGGCTTTGCGATACGCGGCAATTTTCTTTTGCGGATCTTTCTCCGCGAGACCGTTTTTTAGCCACGTCAGCGCTTGGGAATTTTGCGACTGTGCCGCGATCGGAGTCATGACGATCAGGACAAATGCGGCAAGCATTATCCCGATATAAGGACGGCGGGCATGGTTCATGTTAAATCTCCCTTCTCACTGGGGTTAGCGGTTCGTTCGGACTTGACAAGAATGATAGCACGAACAAAATCAGGCTTACTCGGCATCGCAAGGTTGAAGTTCAAGGACGTAATTCTGGATGGCGGAGTCGGCAGGCGAAGATCGTCGGTTGCGGTTCCGGTTTGAATTTCAACCCAGCGGATATTCCGTGTTATCAAATCGTCACTATCATGCGATCGCATAAAACTCGTTTTGGCGGTTGCTGGATGCAAGGAAATGCCAGGATCAACTTGCGTTGAAACCGGATAGTTCGAGTCAACCTCCACCCTCGTCATGACAATTCCTCCTCAGTTTAAGGTTACGACGCGATTATTGTCGAGGTTGAAATATTTCCTGTAGCCTCATCTCTTTGTGTTTGCGTAAGGCTCAAGAGTTGAATTTTGTGAACGATCTATTTTCGTGAGCCGAAGGCTTAGATCGGTGTGAGATGAAGCCTTACCAGATAGTTTCGCTTGACTTACGTGACATTTATAGCGGCACATGAGGATGATTGCGGAAAAATATCGCGGCTTGGGGCGAATTTCAAATATCCCTAATTTCCCAAACGCCAGTTATGATGACGTTATTCATAAAGGTTTTAAAAAAACGCAAGAGAGAAGAATAGTAAGGGAAGCGACACTATACAAGAAGCAGAATGAGCAGTCCTAAAGCACAAGGAGGCGAAGAAGCAGGACGGAGAAGGGAGATTAAAAAATTGTCACAACAATCGGGAATGGTTTACGGCTCCAATTGCCCGGGCGCCGTTTCGAGCATGGCGGCGATTGGGTGGCAACCGTTCTGGTGCAGCCAGCCATGGTGATACATCAGCATGAGAGA
>JBOHQZ010000291.1:0-7719 GCA_050732275.1 bacterium | reverse complement strand
AGCTTGGACATATCGACCTCGTCTTCCGGCTTGGCGCGGCGAATTTTCTCGACGCGAATTTGCCGCACGCCGTGATACTCTTCGACATTGCCGGCCACTTTGACGACGTCGCCGACTTCGACGCCGTCCGTATCATTCTTGCCAAAAAGATCGGGCGCAAAATCCCACCAGACGGCGTCAATGTGCGCGCTGGCATCGGCGAAATCAAACGTAATATAGGGATCACCGTTTTTCTTCTTTTTAAGCTCTTTGCGGCGCACGACGAAGAACGCGGTGAAGTGCTCACCGAGCATGAGGTCAGCGATTTGTTTCATACCGCCTCCGGCAACGAAATTTTTGATAGCTTGCAAAAAAAGGGAACCTACGGTCGTAGACTGCAACGAAAGAAGCTATGGCATAAATTTTGTGTTTAAAATTTTTTGCAACGAAAAGGGAACCGCAACGAAAAAAAACACAACTTAAATTTTGCACTCAAAATGAATCGCAATGAAGAGCGCGATCAATAATCTAATTGGGCTGTAAAACGAGTGCGTTCCTACTCGTCGCGGCGATTTCGTCGCGGCGCAGGGAAATTTGGCGATATTGGCCTTGCCGCCACAGCGCGATTTGATCTTGGTAATGCGCGCTGAATGGTTGGCCGGATTGGCCGCCGGGGATGACATGCCATGCCGCTTCAGGCTTGGCGAGATCGACGATGCGGCGCACGGAAGGGCCGGCATCGACGGCGAAAGGATCGTGGAGGCGATATTCGCCCTTGTTGATGGTGTCAGGCGAGCCGCCGCAAGGAAATGGGCCGGCATTAAAAAGCTGGGTGAATGGCCCCTGCTTGCCCAACGCGTGCTCCAGCGTGAGTTGATGAATTTTTCCCCACTGCCAATCGATCATCAAATCGCCGAGCTGCGCGTGGAGAAATTGCAAGGCGTGGCGGTACGAGGCCAACACGATCTCCGGCGCGGTTTCAACGGCGGGCGTGGCGCGATTGTCGAACCACGGCGATTCCGGATGTTGCACCAAATACTCCAGCGCCCGAATGGCCAACGACGACCAAGCGGCGTAAGCTTTAAACAACGTGTCGCCCAGCTCATCTTTGATCGTGGCGAGCAGAAGCTCCTGCGTCCAAACTTGAAACAACGCCGCCGGCATGCTCTCCGGTGTTTCGTTGCCATCCCACGCCGCCAGCAGCGTGCGCGCATTATTTTCTTCTTCGTTCAACGTCGCGCCGTTTCCACCGGGTTCCGCCACGGCGCTGCTGTCGAGCATGTTGAGCAGAACCGGCAGTATCCGCCGCGCGTGCGTGGAAACAGCGTCGTTCTGCATCGCCATGAACGTTTCAACGCTGCTTTGCGGCGTGGCGGTGATCAATTCGGTAATGCGCTCGATCCGGCTCGTTGGCTCCCATGCATTCGAGATATAATAAGGGAAATTTTTGCCGACGCTCAAATTGTTCGCCGTGGCGACGTATTGCTGCGGGGGATTGTAAACGTGCGGCATTTGCTCGAATGGAATCATGCCGATCCAGTCGCCGGCATTTTCCCAGCCGCGATAAGGCAGATAACCCTTCCCGTCGCGACGGATGGGCACGCGGCCGCACGAATAATAGCCGATGTTGCCGGCGGTGTCCGCGTAAATCACGTTTTGATTCGGCACCGCAAAATGGCGCATCGCCTGTTGAAATTCTTCCCACGTCTTGGCGCGATTGAGCCGGTGAATGGCGTAAAATTCATCGGTCAGCTCGAAGCCGGTCCAGCGGAAGCTCACCGCAAGAGAATCATATTGCGCCGCATCATTAATGGAGCTCGCCACCGGGCCGCGCGCCGTCGCGCGAATTTTAAAGAGCACGGGGTCGCTGCCTTTGACGGGAATGAACTCCTCAATGACTTCCATTTTTTCCCAGCCGCCCTCGTGCCAATATTCATCCGGATTGGCGGGATTAATTTTCTCGAGATAAAAATCGAGATCGTCAACCATCCCATGCGTAAAGCCCCAAGCGATAGCGCGGTTGTGGCCGAGCACGACACCGGGAAGGCCGGGAAGCGTGACGCCGGCAACGTCGACGGTCTCCGCGCCCGGCGCGCCGGCAACGAGGTGCATTTCATACCAAATCGAGGGGAGGTTGAGGCCGAGATGAGGATCGTTGGCGAGAATCGGTTTGCCGGTGGCGCTGCGGCTGCCGCTCACCGCCCAACTGTTGCTGCCGAGCACGGCGGGCGGCGCGCCGAGCCGAACGCGTGTGTCGAGAGCGAGCTGCACGAAATCATCGAGGCGCGCGCCGATGCGCTTGGGCATTTCCGGGACGATGCTCGGGCTGTTTTCCAACACCGCCGGAAAAATTTCCATCGCCATCGGCAGGCCATATTGATCGGCGACTTTTCCGAGCGCCGGCTCGAAGAACCAGGCAAAGTTCAGGATGAAACCCATCAGGCGAATATAACCGATGCTGTCTTCGATTTGCCATTCATCGGGTTTGTAGCGCAGAATACTAAATTCGAGCGGCAGGCGGTGCTGATTTTCTGCGATGAATCGATTTACGCCCTCAGCGTAAGCGGTGAGCGCCCGGCGTGATTCCGGCGAAATATTTTCGGCGATACGTTTGGCGAGACGGTGAAAGCCCCAGGTGCGTAGAAATTTGTCTTGCGCGAGAGTCTTTTCACCGAAAATTTCGGAAAGTGTGCCGCGCACGGCGCGCCGGTTGAGATCCATTTGCCAAAGCCGGTCTTGCGCTGCGACGTATCCCGCGGCGCGCCAAAGATCGTTTTCATTTTGCGCGAAGAGGTGAGGCACACCATATTCATCGCGATAAACCGTGACGGGCTGCGAAAGAATGGAAAGCTTGTTTTCCCCAGCCGTTTGCGGCAACGACTTTTTGACCAACCGCATTCCCAAAACTAGGATGACGCCCAAAACCACCAACAAAATGACTGAGATTCCCAACAGCACCCTCAGGCCTTTCAACATCTTCAACGCCTCCTTGCAGAATGGATCAATGGAATGCTGGATAATTGGATTGATGGATTTCTGGAGTATTGGATTATTGTGTCCACAACTCCAATACTCCAACACTCCAATAATCCAGCATTCCAACAATCCATTACTCCAACCACGGGATCACGGCTTGCGCGTGCGGCGTTCGCCGCTTTCTTTTTTTCCGGAATCTCTCTCCTCGCGCTTATTTGTATTCTCGGTTTTTGGAGGCGTGCTGGCCGGCGCGCCGGTCTCGGCAGGCTTGGCCACAACTGGCGCCGGAGTTGGAGACGCAGGCGTGCTGGCCGAAGAGGGCGTATCAGCAGGCTCTTCAGGCCGGGTTTGGCGACGCCGGTCGAAAGGCCGTTTTTTCTGCTCTTCCTCCGACGAGCTGACAGGCGCGTAGTAGGTCATCCACCAGGGATTATCGTAATAGTCATCCCAAATGGGTGAAACGACCGTTCGCGGCGGCGGCACGGCAGGATGGTGAATTTGCAAGCTGCCAGGGCTGTGGCAGGAAGCGCAATCATCGGCAAAACTAACCGCTTCGTTGTCGTAATAAAAGTCATCGGCGTATGAAGAAGCCTTGTCGTCAATTTGTATTCGAGGATGTTTCAGCATGGTATAGCAACCGACACTGGTTCCCAACGCACAAGCGGCGGCGAGCGCGATGAATAAGCCTCGAGTAGATTTCATATTCACACCGGATCTACAAAATGTATTGGAAGAAAGTGATTTTAAACTCGCGATTGAAATATTTGGCGTTTTTCTTGTTGTCCAAAAGATTCTTCACAAAGAGCTCGAGATAAACGACTTTCTTGATATTCAACCTGATGCCGGCGTTCAAATAACCGTTGCCAGCGCCGAGCGAATTTTCCTGGGTGTCGTTGAGGGCAAAATCGTATTCGCCGAGCACTTCGACATCCTGGTTGATGGCAAGCGCGCCACTGGTGAAGAGGTTGATATCGCTATCGTCATCGCGTTCGAGGGAATAATTGACGCCGCCGTGAAAATCGAGTCGCTCCAAAAAAGCGTAGCTTTTGCTCGCCACGACGTAAATTCCCCGTGATTTGTTCGTGTAGCGGCTGGTGGAGTCGAGATACGCGCCGTAGCCTTGCGATTCGAAGCCGATGGAAATGGCCGGCAAGGCGAAGCTTTCGTTGATCAATTGATAGCGCAGGAGCAGACCGGGAGCATTGTTCCACTCGAGGGAATCTTCGCCGAGAATTTTGGTGCCGCCGTAAGAGGCGCCGAACATAAATTCTCCCGAGACCCCGACGTTCATGCTCATCAGGGCGCCGCCGTTGCCATAAAAACGCACGTTGAGATCAAACCCCGCGCGTGGCAGCGGCCAGGCCGTCGGCAAATCGATGACATGGCGCGGCGGCACTTCGATGCCTTGGCCCAAAATGACAGCCGGAACTGCTAAGAACAGCGCTAGCCAAAGAACGGTCTTCTTCATGTCCATAACTCCCTTCCTGGTTAAACTTATCTATAGCGACCACTTCATGGTACTGGCGACGAATGCCAAAAGTTTCCATCAAAACGGCTTTGCGCTAAAGAACCACTATCGAAAAATTATTAGTTCTTTTGTTTGCGCGCCTCTCGCCAGTTGCGATAGGCCTGGGGGCCAGCAACGAAAATAATCAAGGCGAGAAAAATCAGCATAACGATAGTGGGTTCAATCATTTTGATCTCCTCAAGTAAAGTGCTACGGCGTAACACGCGATGCAAATGACAATTCCTACAACAACAGGAAGCCACCCCACCCTTTCAGTAAAGAACGATAGCACAATCACGCCCGTTCCAATCAGATTGCCAAATTCGCTCAGCTTGTCACTCAGAAAATCTTGTTGCCTTTCGTTGAGTTGCATCGCTTCATCCTCGGCGTGATAGATGAATTTCTTAACAAATTTACATCATAACTTTCGCAAAGTCAAGAAAAGAATCAAAACTACATTCCTTCCCCCAACGGATACAACACCCGTCGCATCTCCGGCGTTTCCATATTCTCGGCGGTAATGACATACACGCCGGTGTCGATGCGCTTTTCGACCGGACGCTTGGCGATAGCATCCATTGCAGCTTTCACACCGAGGTAGCCCATTTTAAAAGGATCTTGCACGATCAATGCCTGCACCCCGCCGTTGCGCAGCGCGGTGATCTCATCGGCAGCAGCGTCGAAGCCGGCGACTTTCACCTGGCCGGTTTTTCCCCGCGCCGTCAAAGCCTGCACCGCGCCCAACGTTCCGGCTTCGGTCGTCGCAAAAATGCCGGCGAGATTCGGATGCGCCGACAGGATATTTTCAATCACGCTCATGGCGGTGGCAACGTCGCTCTGTGAGTATTGCACTGCAACGAGCTTAATGGCAGGATACTTGGCTATGCCTTTTTTGAAGCCTTCTTCGCGCATAATGCTCGTCGCGGCGCCCGGCACGTGCGGCAGGAGCGCCACATCGCCTTGAGAGCCGATCAAGCGAGCCAATTCGTCCGCGGCCAGTTCCGCGGCTTTGACGTTGTCGGTGGCGATGAACGAAAGTGGCCGGTCGTAATCGACGCCTGAATCGATGGTGATCACCGGAATACCGTTGTCCATCGCGCGGTCGATAAGCCCGTTCAGCGCTTTGGTGTCGCAAGCAGCGAGGACGATGGCATCGGCCTTTTTGTTGATATAATCTTCAACGATGGCGATTTGCCCGGCGATGTCGGTCTCCTGCGCCGGTCCTTTCCAGATGACCTCGGCGCCAAACTCTTTTCCAGCCGAATCCGCGCCGGCTTTCACCGTCACCCAAAAATTATGCACCAAGCCTTTGGGGCTGACCAAAATTTTGGGCTGGGATTGCTCGGATTTCGAGCAGGCGATGATGCCGAGCAAGATTATCGTAAAAAATATCGTGCGGGTTTTCATTCGCGTCACCTCAATTCTTTAGCATAACAAACGTTGTCAAGAAAAGCAAATTTTTCTTAATCTATTATGAATTTCGTATAACACTAATTGCGCAGATTCTTATTTCATCTCATTTGTATGTGGTTTAAACAAGGCCTCGCGCTCGCCGGGTCTGATCAATAAACACCGCCACAATAACGATCGCGCCGATGGCGACTTGCTGCCAGAACGCGGAGATGTCGAGCAAATTGCAACTGTTGCGCAGCACGCCCATGATCAAGGCGCCGATGAGCGCGCCGCCGACAGTGCCCTCGCCGCCGGAGAGGCTGGCGCCGCCGATGACGCATGCCGCGATCACATCCAACTCATAACCAGTGCCGGCGGTGGGTTGGCCGCTATTGAGCCGAGAAGCCAGAATCAGCCCGGCAAGTCCGGCGGTAGCGCCACATATTGTATAGAGAGTTTGCGTGGCGCGCGCCACCGCGACGCCAGCGAGTCGCGCCGCCTCTTTGTTGCCGCCAATGGCATAGGCATGGCGGCCGAGACGGGTGTGCGCCAAAAGCAGGTATATTATAAATGCGGCCGCCACGGTAATTGCGACCGGAATCGGGATCAACTGAAAAAGACGTCCGCCGCCAAGTTCCGCAAACGAGGACGGCAAACCGAAAATCGGCACGCCGTCCGTGATGATCAACGCGAGGCCGCGCGCAATTCCCATCGTTCCCAGCGTGGCGATAAACGGCGGCAGCTTGCCGCGCGTTACCAAGAAGCCGTTCAGCATGCCGCAGGCGAGGCCCGTGGCCAATGCACCACAGGCGGCAAAGATCAAATCGTGGCCGGCGCGAAGCTGCATGCACGCGACGACGCCGGAAAGCGCCAGCACCGAGCCGGCCGACAAATCGATGCCGCCGGCGATGATCACGAGCACCTGCCCGAGGGCCATAATCGCCACGACGGACATTTGCAAGCCGATGGCAAAAAGATTTTCGATAGTGAGAAAATACGGGGAGAGTGAAGCCGCAATGGCAGACAACACCAACAAGCTGAAGATAGGGGCAAGGCGTCGAATCATGCCGGCGTGATGACCAACATAGGTTCGTTATAATTCCGCAAAAAATTTAGCCATGCACTCAGGACGCAAACATCGCACCGCTATCCTGTTCGCATGGCTAAACAACAAAGTGTCCTCGTTTTCATTTCGTGCGGAAGGCGGGATTTGAACCCGCACGGCTTGCGCCGCCACCCCCTCAAGATGGTGTGTCTACCAGTTCCACCACTTCCGCATTGTGAGCATAGAGCATGGCGCGTAGATCATATAAATGTCTATTAACCTCCGCGCGCTGCCCTCAGCTCTTTGCCCTCCGCCCTCTGCGCTTTCCCCTACTTCTTCGGCTGTGTAGCCGGTTGTTCAGCCGGTGGCGGAGGCGGTTGTTGCGTTGCTGGCTGTTGAGTCTCCGGTTGGGGTTGCGGTGTTACTGCCGGGCTTGAAACCGAAGGCAGGATCGCTGCCGGTGATGAGCCGCGCGTCTGGCGCTCCTGTTCCACCAAGCCTTGCGCTTCACCGCCGCTCGAGTCGAGCAATCCCAAAACCAACGCCAGCAGCATAAAGACTGTCGCGAGAACCGCGCTTACCTTGCTGAGAAAAGTTGCCACACCGCGGCCGCCGAACATTGCGCCCACACTGCCGCCGCCAAACGCTCCGGCCAAGCCGCCACCCTTGCTGGATTGCAAGAGAATGGCGATGATTTGGACAACACAGATCAGAATAAAAAGTGAGGTAAAAAGAAAACGCATTTGAATCTCCAAAAGGCAAAGGTCAATTCTTCTCAATATCTTCCGCCGCTTTGATGATGGCGGCGAAGCTTTCTGCC
>JBOHQZ010000290.1:0-7720 GCA_050732275.1 bacterium | reverse complement strand
TAAAAAAGCTTTACAAATTGTTTTGCCTTAAATGGTTTTGCCTTTCAAAAAGTATGCGAAGAATTACGTTTTTCCATCCGTTGCGTTGTTTCTATCCGTTGGGGACTTAGATTTCAGAAATTTTTTCTAAGTTTTGCTGCACAATGACCTATTTCTATTTATTCGCAGACTGAGCTTGCGCGCGAATTTCCTTCAGCATCCGGGCTGAATTCGCCCCAACCGGGCCGTTGGGATCCAACGCAATCGCCTTTTCGTAGTGTTGGATCGCTGCGGGCAAATCGCCGCGCTTCCAATAGCACTCGGCGAGGCTGTCATAACAGTTTGCCGACTTGGGATAAAGCTCCACATTTAACCGGAATACTTCCAAAGCCGCGTCCGGATTCCTCTCGTTCATCAGCTCATAACCGAGGCGGTTGATTTTATCCTCAACATTGTCGAAGCGGTTGCGAGGATCAGCGCGATAGCTGAAAGCTTGCTTTCGAGCTTCTTGGGCATTGCCATTTACAAAAAGCGCCTTCAACCTTTCCGTAAGTGACGGTTGCGGTGTGTATTTCAAAATTGTCTCCATCACCGGATCACGATTGTTGCGATAGTCGTCGAACGTCATCTCGACGGCGATTTGCGGCGCGGTCCATTCGCGGGTGTCGCGCGGATCGAGATTCTGCCACCAGAGATGTGAAAGAAACACGCTCAGTCCGCTGTTCGGCAATGTTTTGCGAACCACGTCGCCATAGAAATTCACGTTCTCCGAAGTTGGCTCGCCGATAAAAATCGTTTCCGTGTATTTTTCAATTTCATTGGTCAAATTCTGCGCCGCCGAGAAAGTTCGCCTGCCGATGATGGTGAACAGTCTTCCCGATTGATTGATCTTTCTCGCCTGAATCAAACCGACGATTACCGGCCGATTCAGATAATTGTTGCCGCCGCCGTTCAGGCGCAAATCCAGAACGAACTTTTCAACCTCGTTTTCATCGACAAATTTAAAGACACGGGCAAAAAAAGCGGCAATAGTCTCATCGGATTCGTTGAGAACCTGACTGTGGCGCACATACATGGTTTTGGAATCCGGCAAATACTCATAGAAAAAATTCCGCTGCAAATTCTTCAACCAAAGCGGAGTTGGCGCTGTGGCGAATTGTCGCGCATCGATCCAGCCCTCACCAGGATTTGCGATTCCATAATCGCCTGGAAAGTGGCCGGCTTCCTCAGCTTGCAGCCAAACCGTTTGTTCTTTCCCATCCTTTTCAATCACAAAGGCACTCGCTTTAAATCATCGATGACACCGGTGGCGTGCAGCACTTCCGGACAACTGAGATAAAGCGGCACCGCAGATTTGAAACCCTGCTCATTTTCATAATGAACAACCGGCCGCACCGCTTCGTGTGCTTGGTCGATAGCAAGCTTTCCCAGACGCACCACACGGCCACCGACCGCATCGCGATATTGGTCCTTCGCTGAGCGCACATACACGCCATCAGAAAAAAGATAAACCAGCACCGGAAAGCGATGAAAAGCGATATTGGAATCCAGATCGCGCTGCCACACTTGCAGAGGCAGAATCGTATGTCCGATGCGAAACATGGCGACCAAACGCGCCAGGCCCACAATGATTTCGTGGCGCTGCATCTGCGGAATTTTTGCATTCAGCTCATTCACTGCTTGCTTGAATTGAGCGTTAGTGATCTTGTGAAACAGATTCGAGCGTTCAGTGGTAACGACTTCTTGCAGATAACGCAAATCTGCCTGCCACTTTTGGGCCGTCATGTTAGTTTGGGCATGAGCCTGAACGCTAATTATTAATGACAGGACGGCAAGAAAAAGGTTGCGATAGAAAACGTTGAGCTTCACAGGGTGTTCCTTATGTTAAAGTGGCAGTTGCAGTGGCACTTGCAGTTAGAGATTTTACTGCTACTGCTACTGCCACTGCCACTGAGTTTCACTCATACCGCAGCGCCTTCACCGGATTCGCCAGCGCGGCGCGGATCGCTTGGGCGCCGACGGTGAATATCGCGATCAACAGTACCAGCGTGCCGATCATGCCGAACATCCACCAGCCCCGTGAGATAAACACTTCACTAAAAAAGAAGGAAAGAGCAGTGGGTGGATCGCGTGTTATCAACCTCAAGAATTCCGTTGCTGCTATCTCACGGGGCCAGCCGAGGCCGATGCGATAGGCAAAATTTTGCAGCCAGTGGCGCATGACGAACCAGACGACCGGCCAGGCAACGAGATTAGCGACGGCCACGAGCTTAACAAAATCGCCGGTGAGCAGCGTGAGAATATTCGTAGGTTTTCTGTTTGAGCAGATTTCTGACCGCGATCTTCAGATAATTGGTGAGCATGCTTCCTCCTCGTCTGGTACATGGCGCCAAGTGCAATGGGCACAGCGTATAGTTGTTTCGCTTTGCGCCATGCGCCTTGTTATTAAGACAGCCTTCGGGTAAAAAGGTTGATGACAAAGGTGAATTTATTTTGAAGATTATCCATCTTGATCTTAACCCTGATGATCAAGGGCGCGGCTAAACCCCATGCAAAATCGGGATTCAATTTATCTATGGCACACTATTGACATTTGCCTGATTTTTTGCGATATTTCTTTTCAAACGCTATTTTAATAAACACCGAGGGAGAAAGCAAGCATGACTGGCTTGATGACGCTTCTTACCGGTTTGTCGCTGGCGGCGTTGGCGGCGCTTTCGATTTATCGACTAATTAAAGAGGGAAACTGGCGGCTCTTTATCATACAAATGCTGGCGCTGGCTTTGTGTTTCTCGTTCTTGCGCGCGCTTTTCAGTTTCCCCAACGTTGCGCCGCCAACGCCGAGAGGCGGCCAGGAGGTGTATCTTGTCATCATTCTTTACATTTGCATGCTCCTCGGCATGGCCGCACATTATGCGTACACGCGTTTTGAAGAGCCGAAGCGGAAGCGCTCCAAATTCGATTTCGGCCTCTTCGTCGCGCCGATTTTTGCATCGCCGATTATTTTCATTCCCTTGCTCGCGGCCTTGCAAAATGCCGATATTGATTTGACGCAATTGACCGTGCCCAAAACCATGGTGTTCTTCGTTGCCTTTGAAAACGGCTTCTTTTGGAAGGAATATTTCGATCATCGCCGCCAGCAAAAGGCGGAAGGTGAAAAATGAATTGATATGCGATAATAATTTGTCATGCCGCAGGCATCTTGTTCATCTCCAGCACGGTGCTTGACATTCAACAAGTTCCCTTCGGGATGACATATTGCCGTAAAACTCAGGGGTTTTAAATGAAAACAAAATTGCAAACCGCACTTTTTCTGATTTTCCTCAGCGCGTCTCTCGCTTCGGGGCAAACGGATATCCGCCGCGAAGTGTTGGGCGACAAAGTCGAGCGCTATTATCGCCCCAAAACCGCCGGCCAGAAGCCGTGGTTCTTTCAGCAGGTGGAAAATCTTTTCAACATCATCCTGCCGTCGAAAGACCAACTGCCCTTTGGCGTCAGCGTGGCCTTTCTCGTCGGCGTGAGCCAATACGACAATCTTTCGCCGCAATTGCCGTTCGTGAAAAATGATTTGTCCGACATGCGTGAGTTCCTGCTCAACCAAGGCGGTTTTGATACCGTTTACGTCGCGCGCGAAAAAATTGTCAACCGCGATTTGATCGAAGACTACATGCGCAACAAATTCGCCCGCGGGCTGAACAATCGCGACCGCCTGCTCTTTTATTACTCCGGTCACGGCGCGGATTTTGGCGGCAAGACTGGTTACATGCAATTTGCCGGCGCCCGCTCGGATCGATTCGTTTCGGCGCAATTGCTGGCGATTCAGGAAGCCAGCAATTGGTGCAGCGAGATGAACCTCGGCCATCTGCTTTTGGTGTTTGACTGTTGCGCCTCGGGTTTGGCGTTTACCCCCAAAGGTGAAGCCAACGAGGTCAACGCCCTGCTGGCGACGCTGAGCCGCAACGGCAGCCGAGCCGTGATGACCGCCGGCACGGCGGATGAGAAAACTTATGAGGTGGAAAGGCGCGACGGCAAAGGCAACGGCGTTTTTACCCGCGCCTTTTTGAACGCCGCCGCCACCGGCCTTGCTGATAAGGGCGACGGCTTTATGACCGTCGACGAAATTTATGCGCGCCTCAAAGACGAGATTGCCAGGTTTTCGGTGCAATATCGGCAAAGTCTGACGCCAAAACTTTGGGCGTTGGATGAGGCCCAATATCGCGGCACGTTTGTGTTGGTCAATCCCGAAGCCAAGACGCGGCGGATCACTTTGGCCGAGGCCTATTCCCAACCCTTGAATGCGCGACCGCGCGGCGAAGTTGTTCCCGGTGCTGCTTATGGCATTATTCGGTTGATTTCTTATATCGCCGGCGAAGTGCTGTTGGACGGTGCTCCGATTGGCGAAGTCGACAAAGGCGGCGAGCGCTATTTTTACACCATTGCCGCCGGCAAACATGCTTTGACAGTGAAAGGCGTCACTGAAACCGGAACTGAGAACATCACGATCACCAAAGGTGAAACAACACCAGTGATCATTTTGGCAAAAGCCAAACAGCCGCTCGTTGAAAATAAACCCGCGGCCTCAACCGCCGCGCCGCGCTATGCGCTGCGTCGTGATAAAAAAGAAAATCTCTCGGACGATGAAGTGAAAAAAATGCTAACCGAGAAACGTTTTTTCGATAGCGATTGGAACAAAACCGCTAGCGGCGCAGAAAACAACTATGAGGTGAAAACACTCGAGGGTGAGAAAGTGGTCATAGACAGCGCCACCGGTTTGATGTGGCAACAAGGCGGCTCGCCGGAATATATGACGTATGAAAAGGCGAAGGCCCATATCGCGCAATTGAACAAAGATGGCTTTGCCGGTTTCAGCGATTGGCGCCTGCCAACTTTGGAAGAAGCGATGTCCTTGATGGAGCCGAGTAAGAACAGCGATGGTTTGTACATCGATTCGAAGTTTGACGAAAAGCAGACGTGGATTTGGACTTCGGATACTTACAGCGCGGGGCGGGCGTAGTGTGTCTACTTCAGCTTTGGCGGTTGCTCTCACGTCGACATCGACGGTGTCTTCTACGTTCGTGCCGTGCGCTCGTGACAATCATGGAGCCTTTGGTTATTTGAGTCATTTGATTATTTTATTATTTGACCATTTGCTTTTCGCGCGCCTGCGCGCGTGCCTCGAAAATTTTTTTTAAAAAAATGAGATGCGCCGTTAGAATGAAGGCAAGTTGAAAGTTTCGCTGCAAAAAGATGGATGGCCAGAATCTTTCCTGCACACCCGTGCGGGACAAGAGCCTGTCAACTTGATGATTGTGCCCCTCAGAAAATTAGTTTAGCGTTTTCTGCGCTTGGCTCGCACGGGTTCTTTAATGGCAAGCCCATTCTTGACAAAATCCATCGTCACCACCGAGCCTTGCAAAAGGCCGGTGCCGATGGCGGGTTCTTCGTCGTTCGATAAAATCACTTCGATATCTTTCCATCTGCCGTGCCAGAGCACACGGGCCAGACAAACCGGCTCTTTCACACGCTCGCCATTGGCGTAACGAATCCAGGTGTAGTGGTCAATCTCCAACCCCAGTTTTGCGACTTCTTGATGGTGCAGCGCAATGTACAAATCAAAGCCGGTATCGACAAGCGCGGGAAATTTTTGGGGTGCAATCTTTCCCTTAACCTCTACTGAGATTTTGGGATGAAGACCGCCTTCAATCTTGCCTCTGATCATGCCTTCCCCCTTTGGAACGTTTCCCGTCAGATGCACCGCTGCCGCCAAAATGACCGACGGCCTGATAGCCAATTCGAATCGTAAAAAATGCCACGCCAGGATATTTTTTTCGCATCTTATTGGCTGCAGCGTGAAGCGTGCGGCCAATGGCATAATCGCCATTGACTGGGTAAATCGTAATGTACTTGCCCCAATGTTCAGCTTCGAGCTTGCGCCGGAGCGGCGCATAAATTTTTTCGGCGGTATCGCCATACGCGTCGATTTCTTGGCGCGAAGGCAAACGATCGACAGTTAGTGCTTCCATGAGTTTATCTCTTTTTTGTTGGATCATTGGTTCGTGGCTGTAGATTCATCTTGTATTCATCCTAAAAATAAGCTACTCTTTATAAAATTGCAACTCAAAAAAGGCGTAAAACGTAATTCGTAAATTACGGATTACGTGATTACGTTTTACGCTTCACGTTTTTACTACTCATATCTCAACGCCTCCACCGGATTCGCCAGCGCGGCTTTGATCGCTTTATAGCTTAAAGTAACCAAAGCAGAAAAGAACGCGAAACTGCCGGCCAGCGCAAAAACTTCAAATCCCAGCTCCATTCGATAGGCGAAATCTTGCAGCCATCGGCTCATCGCCCAATACGCAATCGGGCAGGCGATGATGAAGGCGAGGGCAACGAGCTTGAGAAAATCTTGCGAGAACAAGACGATGATGTCGCGAACCGAAGCGCCGAGGACTTTGCGGATGCCGACTTCTTTGGTGCGCTGCTCGGCGATGAATGAGCTTAAACCCAGCAGGCCCAGACAGGCGATGAAAACCGCCAGGCCCGAAAACGCGCCCAACACGGCGCTCAATTTTTGCTCGGATTTGTACAAGCGGTCGAAATCTTCATCCAAAAATTTATAGGCGAACGGAAACGCCGGCGCCAGGCGCGACCATTCCTGTTCGACCACTTTCAAAGTTTGGGAAATGTTGCCGCTGGAAATGCGGAGGGCGACGAGCCAGTATTCTCCGGAGCCGATCCACATTGCCAGCGGCTCGATCCGCCGGTGCAGCGAGGCGTAGTGAAAATCTTTGATCACGCCGACGATTTTTCCTTTTTGGCGCTGCCGGTTGATCACTTGCAAATCCATGCCGACCGGATTCACCATGCCCAGCTCTCGCGCCGCGGCTTCGTTGATCAAATAATTGCCAGTCGAATCGCTTGCGATATCGCGCGACAAATTTCTGCCTTCGGCGATTTGCAAGCTCAGCACGTCGAGATAATCATAATCCAAAATCAACGTGTTGATCGATACCGTCGTCTCCTCGCCATCGTTGTTGCGAAACCGGTAAGGATAATGGCTGTACATCCGGCCGGGAACACCGTTAGCGATGGTCATGCTCGTGATGCTGCTGTGCCGCAGGAGATTTTGCTTGAACGTGTCGTAGCCTCTCAAAATCTCTCGCGGCGGCTCGAGGCAAACCACTTGCTCTTTCTGGAACCCCAGCTTGCTGCTCTTCATGAAATTCATCTGACCGACCACGACGATGGTGCCGATGATCAAAAACGAGGCGATGCCGAATTGCAGCACGGTCAAAAATTTCCTCATTTTCGATTTGCCGCCGGCCGGCGTGTTGCTCTTGAGAATTTTGACCGGAGCGAATGACGAGAGATAAAAAGCCGGATAGCCGCCGGCTAAAATGCCCGTCAAAATGCCGGCGCAGATCATGGCCGTGGCGAGCGGGAGATGATCGGCGTATGCAAACGAAATATCAGTTCCAACAATCTCCTTGAAGGCGGGAAGCATGACCAGCTCCAGCAAGCAAAAACCCAATCCGAGCGCGACGAGGTTGAGCAGAATCGTCTCAAAGAGAAATTGCGTCATCAATTGCCAGCGGAAGGCGCCGACGACTTTTCTGACGCCGACTTCTTTGGTGCGGTTGAGGGCGCGGGCCGTCGCCAGGTTCATGAAATTGAAGCAGGCGATGAGCAAGATGAACGCCGCCACGCCCGAAAACGCGTAGACGTAAGTGATGTCGCC
>JBOHQZ010000289.1:0-7785 GCA_050732275.1 bacterium | reverse complement strand
GCAAAACCGCGCTGGTGAATGAATGGCTGAATCAAATGGAGAAGGACAATTACCGTAGCGCAGAACGTGTGTATGGCTGGTCATTTTATAGCCAGGGCACACGCGAAGATAAGCAGGTGTCGGCGGACGAATTTCTCGCGCACGCATTGGCATGGTTTGGCGATCAAGCCTCACAAGCCAAATCACCGTGGGACAAGGGAGTACGCTTGGCGGAATTGCTGCGACAGCAAAAAACTTTGCTCATTCTCGATGGCGTGGAACCGTTGCAATATCCGCCTGGCGAAATGCAAGGACGGCTTAAAGATAAGGGCTTGCAAGCGTTGCTAAAAGAATTAGCCCATTTCAATCCCGGATTGTGTGTGGTGGCCACGCGGGTCGCCATCGCTGATTTGGCGCACAAAGAAAGTGCCTCAGCCAAACGCATTGATTTGGAGCATCTTTCTCCCGAAGCCGGCGCGCAATTGCTCAAGAGCTTGAACGTGAAAGGAACCGAAGCAGAACTGCGTACCGCCGCCATCGAATTTGCCGGTCATGCGCTGGCTTTGAATTTGTTGGGAAGTTATTTGGCCACCGTGCATAACGGCGAAATTCGCAAACGTGATTTGATCCCGCAGTTGACCGAAGACGAAGAACACGGCGGCCATGCGTGTCGGGTGATGGAATCGTATGAACGCTGGTTAACCGCTACGCCGGAATTGGATATTCTTTATTTGATGGGGCTCTTTGATCGCCCCGCTGCAAAAGGCGCAATTGATGCCCTTCTTGCTCCCCCACCAATTGAAGGATTGACTTCTCATTTGCAACTTGCAAACTTGCCACCTGCAAAATTGCAATATGCTCTAAAACGTTTGCGTGACTTGCACCTGCTCGCCGAAAAAGATGCTCGTCACCCCGACATGCTCGATTGCCACCCGCTGGTGCGCGAACACTTTGACGAGAAACTCTGCCAGCATAACCCCGCTGCTTGGAAAGAAGCGCATAGCCGACTTTATGAATACTACAAAAACCTGCCCGCCAAACATTTACCCGAAACGTTGGAAGAAATGGAACCGCTCTTTGCAGCCGTGGCGCATGGCTGTCAAGCGGGCCTGTATCAGGAAGCGTTGATCGAGGTGTATTACGAGCGCATTTCAAGAAGAGATGACTATTATAGCATGACAAGACTCGGTGCGATGGGTGCGGATTTGGTCGCAGTGTCCCATTTTTTTGAAATTCCCTGGAGCCAACCAGCGTCTGGGTTAGCCGAGACAAAAAAAGCCTTTGTCTTGCATATGGCAGGAGATCGTCTGCGGGCGCTGGGACGTTTGCGCGAGTCGGCCCAATCTATGCGAGCTGCAATTAACGCAGTTATTAACCGAGAAAAAGAATGGACAAATGTGGCCATCGGCGCTGGGGCACTTAGCGACCTTTATCTGACGTTGGGCGAGGTGCAACAATCCGTGGCTTGTGCCCGGCAGAGTGTGGACTTCGCTGACCGTAGCTGGGACGAATCTCATCGTATGAGTAAACGCACTACACTGGCCAGTGCGCTGCATCAGAGTGGCGAACTCTCAGAAGCAGAAAGCTTGTTTTGTGAAGCCGAGGCCATGCAACAGGAGCTGCAGAAATGTCCCTATCTCTATTCACTTTGGGGCTTCCGGTTCTGTGATCTACTGCTGGAGTAAGGAAAGTATCAGGAAGTGCAACAGCGCGCCTATCAAACGCTGGAATGGTGGTCTCATGAATATAATTTATTTTCTTTCGCCCTGGACAAACTCTCCCTCGGCCGCGCATATACGCAGCAAGCGCTGGCAGAGGGCACTAACCCGTTACTTCGAGCCAGTGCTTTCACCCAAGCAAAAGATTATCTAAATCAAGCGGTGGAGGTATTGAGGAAAGCTGATAGACAAGATTATTTACCTCGTGCTCTGTTTGCACGAGCCGCGTTGTATCGATTGAAAGCTGACTTTGCCAAAGCCGAGGCCGATCTCGAAGAAGCGCGGGAAATTGCCGAACGCGGCGAAATGAATTTGCATTTGGCGGATTATCATCTCGAAGCCTGTCGTTTGTGCTTGGCGCAGCGCGCAGAGGGCATGGCGCAAAAGGCAAAAGAACATCTCGAAACCGCCAGCGCCATGATCGAAAAAATGGGCTATGGCCGGCGCAAACCCGAAGTCGAGGCCCTACGCCGCGAAATTGAAGAGTTGAAAATTTAAAATTGCAAATTTTCAATTTAAAATTTACATTTGAGCGCAATGGTCAAACCTTATTTTATGGAGTCGCAACGATGATTCGAATCAAATTTAAAACCGACGCAGACGAAGCACGTGGCTTCTACGAATTATTAACGCGAGCCAGTGGCGAGAGCTTGCAGGGAGGCGTTTATTGGATTGAAGAATCGGCATTAAAGATTCTAGATGAATCCGGAATCAGTTACGAAATCTTATCAAATGGAGAGAAGAGGGTTCATGAAACTCCGGCGCTACGAGATTCTCTTGCCACTAACGTATAATGACGGGCGCAAGATCGAAGCGGTAAAGTTTTTGGAAACCAATAAAGAACTCCGTGAAGAGTTCGGCGGCTTTGCTTTCGACACAACGATTGTCTACGGCATTTTGGTGTATCAAGGAACCGCCTATCGGGACAAACTCGCCCGTTTTCGCGTTGATGTCAAACACACTCGCAAAAATCGCCGCTTTTTTAAAAGTTATAAAGAGCTTTTGAAAAAGCGTTTCGAGCAAGAAGAGATTTGGATTACGGCGATGGCTATTGAGCTGATTTGAACGGAAAGTATCGTCCAAAATTCTCGTTGTTTATCAGGATAATTTTTTTGTGCAATGTCATTCTGGAAGAATCCTTTCAAAATTCAAGATAATTGCTGAAAACAAACAAGATTCCTACGGAATGACAAATTCCTTTGCTTTTGCAAAATCAACGAGGTTTAAACTACAGCTTACGAAAGGAATTTGCCATGAATTTAACCCAAGCCAATCCCTCGAATGTTACAACCGCCGCGTCGTCTCATCGTCAGTCCAAAATCGAATCTGAACCCGAACTCACCCGCGACGAAGTTCTCGCGCTGCGCAAAGAGTACGTTGCGCCTGCCACGTTCATGTATTACAAAGAGCCGATCAATCTCGTGCGCGGGCACATGCAATATTTGTACGATGAAACCGGCAAGCAATATCTCGATGCGCTCGGCGGTATCGTCACGGTCAGCGTCGGGCATTGCCATCCGGAGGTGATCGCGAAAACCAAAGCGCAGATCGACAAGCTGCAGCACGCGACGACGATTTACCTGCATCCGGCCATGCCGCTGCTCGCGAAAAAGCTGGCGGAGAAAATGCCGAGCGCGGATTTGAAAGTCTCGTTCTTCACCAACTCCGGCAGCGAGACGAACGATCTCGCGATGACGATGGCGCGGCTGTTCACCGGCAATCTCGACATTCTCACCGTGCGCAACGGCTATCACGGCGGAAGCCTCGCCACGATGAGCGCGGTCGGCCACAGCACATGGCGCTTTCCAATTCCCACCACCGGCAATCTGCATCACATCGCGCCAGGTTATTGCTATCGCTGTCCGTTCAATTTGAAATATCCTGACTGCAATGTGCAATGCGCGCGCGACGCGGAGAATGTGATTCGCTACAGCACCAGCGGCAAAGTCGCCGCCGTTCTCGCGGAACCGATTCAAGGTGTCGGCGGCACGGTGACACCGCCGCCCGAATATTATAAAATTCTCTACGATATCGTGAAAAAATACGGCGGCCTTTATATCAGCGACGAAGTGCAAACCGGCTTCGGCCGCACCGGCGCGCATTATTGGGGCATTCAAAATTGGGACGTGACCCCCGATGCGATCACAATGGCGAAAGGCCTCGGCAACGGCGTGCCGATTTCCGCCCTCACCACACGTCGAGAGATTGCCGAAGTCATGTCTCGCAAAATTTGGTTCAACACCTTCGGCGGCAATCCGGTTTCGATGACGCAGGGACTCGCCACTCTCGAAGTGATGGACAAAGAAGGCACGCAAGCCAATTCACAAAAAGTCGGCAACTACCTGAAAGAAAAACTCACCGGCTTGATGGGCAAGCATCGCCTCATCGGCGAAGTGCGCGGACTCGGCTTGATGCTCGGCGTCGAGCTGGTCAAAGATCGCAGCACCAAAGAGCCAGCAACCGCCGAGACCGCAGAATTGATGGAGCGCACGAAAAACCGCGGTCTGCTCATCGGCAAAGGCGGCTTCTTCGGCAACGTCCTGCGCATCAAGCCGCCGATGTGCATCAACACCAGCGACGCGGATTTTATCGTTGAAACATTGGATAAAGTGTTTGGCGAGATTGAAACGGGTAAGGTTTGAGGTTCCACATCAGCAATGTCATTCCGCAGGAATCCTTTTGCGCGCCAGCACGGAGCTTGATTACAAAAAGGATTCTTGCAGAATGACATTTACCACTTTTTATTTTAAGGATGAATTTAATCGAGAAAGATGGAATAATCGTAGATTTTGTTATGATGCCCAATGAAGCGAAATTCAGCGACATCTTTTTCAGTGAATTTGAAAACAATGCGATAATCGAGATCGACGCGAAAGCTCCAGACGCCGTGAGTTTTTGGATGAAGCTTTTCGGTGCGCAAAATTGGGTTGAATGGGTTTTGCTTGAACAGCTCGGTCTTTTGCGCTGCCTTGCGCTGAATCTTCTTATCAATCGCCTTGAAAAGTTTGTCGAATGTTTTAGTGGTGACAATTTGCATCATTCACCGATGAGTTCGAAAAGACTATTTCTTGTGGAAATCCGTCCGGCTTGATGATCCTTTTCAGATTCACGCAGCAGTTTGAGAAAATCTTTCCGAAAGAATCCAAAGTTGTTGCAAAAGCGCTCGAACTCATCACGGCTAATTTCGATGCGAATTTTGCCGCTCTTGGTTTTCTTGACTTCAGCGGCTAATTTAGTTGGCATGAAACACCTCTTGCTTGTTTGATTTGATGCATTAAATTTACTGAAGAATTCTCGAAGAAGCAATAACCAATTTTTGAATTTTGCAAGGAGAAAAATATGGCAAAGCTAATCATTCGTAACGGCGAGATCATCACCAGCATGGACAGAATGCGCGGCGATGTCTATTGCGAAGACGGCGTCATTCGCAGCATTGGCGTAAAGTTGGCAATCCCGGCAGGAACCGAGGTGATTGATGCGAGCGGGCAGCTTGTGTTCCCCGGCGGGCTTGATCCGCATGTACACATGGAACTGCCGTTCATGGGTACGGTGAGCGCAGACGATTTCGAGTCCGGCACGGCGGCGGGCATTTGCGGCGGGGTGACATGTATCATTGATTTTTGCATTCCGGGGCAAAAGCAATCCTTGCTCGAAGCGTTGAAAATGTGGGATGAGAAATCTAAAAAAGCGGTCGCTGACTATTCATATCACATGGCAATCACCTGGTTCAGCGAACAAGTGGAAAAAGAAATGCAGGCCGTGAAGGAGCGCGGCATCAACAGCTTCAAACATTTCATGGCTTACAAAGGCGCGCTGATGCTCGACGATGACGGACTCTATCGCAGCTTCTGCCGCATCAAAGAGCTTGGCGGTATCGCGACGATTCATGCCGAAAATGGCGATGTCGTGTGGAATCTGCAGCAAAAGCTAATTCGCGAAGGGAAAACGGGGCCGGAATATCATGCGGTTTCGCGCCCCCCAGAAGTCGAAGGCGAAGCCACGAATCGCGCGATTCGCATTGCGGAAGTGGTTGGCATTCCGGTTTACATCGTCCACATGACTTGCAAAGCTGCGTTGGATGCGGTGATTGCGGCTCGTTTGCGTGGGCAACGCGGCGTGTATGCTGAGTCGCTGATCAATCATCTTCTGCTCGATGACAGCGTTTATCAAAAACCGAACTTCGAGGCGGCCGCGTACGTGATGAGTCCCCCGTTCCGGCCTAAAGGTAATCCTGAGGCGTTGTGGGATGGCATCAAAGCAGGAATGATTCAAGCGACTGGCACCGATCATTGCCCATTTAACATGAGCCAAAAGGCGATGGGCAAGGATAACTTCACGATGATTCCCAACGGTTGTGCAGCCATTGAAGATCGCATGAGTTTGTTGTGGCATCACGGCGTCGGCATGGGACGCATCAGCGAGCAGCAATTCGTGAATCTCTTCACCACAAATGCTTGCCGTATCTTCGGTTTGTATCCGCGCAAAGGCACGATCGCGGTTGGTTCCGATGCGGATATCGTCGTGTTTGATCCAACCAAGACACGCACCATTAGCGCGAAAACGCATCATCAGAAAGTGGATCGCAGTATTTTTGAGGGATTTGAAGTGAAAGGTGTTCCCACGCATGTCGTTGCCAACGGCAAGCTCGTTTACAAAGATGGCGATTTACGTACCACACGCGGCGCCGGTCGGTTTATCTCTCGCGCAGGCGTTCAACTTATCTAATCAACTGATCACTGCTAACTGAAAACCGGACACTGAACATGGGCCGACTCAAAAAGATGGAACGGCATGAAGTCTCGCCGGAGGTGCAAGCGATTTACGACAAGTATCTCCAAGAGCGGGGCAACGTGCCGAACGCTTTCAAAACGTGGGCGCAGGTACCCAATTATTTAACCACGCTCATCGCGCACTATCGCGCCGTCATGTTCACCGGCGCGTTGCCGTTCAAATTTAAGGAGCTTATTTTTGTCAAAGTTACCCAACTCAACAAAAGCAACTACTGACTGGCGGCGCATACTGCTTTGGCAAAGCAGTTGGGATATACCGAGGGCGATTTGAAAGCGCTCGCGAACTTTGCAAACGCCGATAACTTTTCTCCGGCGGTTAAAGCCGCCATTAAATTGGCGGAAAATATGACGGTCAATGGCCAGCTCGTCACTGACGAGGATTTCGCCGAACTGCGGCAATATTACACCGAGCCGGAGCTTGTCGAACTCACGAGCCTCATTGGCATGGTCAACTATTTCAACCGTTTCACCACGACGCTGCGCATCGATATTTCCGGCACCGACGCGCCGTATGAATCCTTTGAAATAGGCGAATGAGGAGAAACAACGCAATCATGACATTGCAGAACTTTAAGCTTTGTGGCTTATTTCGCCAAAACCAGCTTCACTTGCGATACCAAACCATCAACTTCCAGGCGGCCGAGATAAACACCGCTGGCTACACAAGCACCGTTGTCGTCGGCAGCATCCCAAACAAAACTGTGGCTGCCGCTGGCAAGTGTGCCCGCAGCGAGGGTTCGTACCAACTGCCCGGCGGCATTGTAAATCGCGAAAGTGCCCTTGCCCGGCGCCGGCAAATTAAATGTGATCGTCGTGCTCGGGTTAAAGGGATTGGGATAATTTTTCAACTCGAGCGCGCGTGGAATGAGTGTCCCCTGCTGTTCGTCAACAGCAGTTTTACCGCCCAACGCCACAGTGTAAGTTGCCGCGCCGCCCGGGTTGTCTGAAAAAGCAATCGTTCCATTGGCGCCGGTGGTACCGGTAGCGATCGTGACACCGGCTTTTTTCACCGTGTATTCCCGTTTCTTATCCAACTCGGTGAGCAGGTGTTTGACCATTTTCGTGCTGTTGAGGCTATAAGAAAAATTGGCCAACGGTTTTTCATCTTTGCTAAAAATAACCAAACGCTCCTTTTCGAGCAAGGCACCGGTGAATACCGCGCCAGAAATCTCTTCGACTGCCGCTTGACTGCCCATCGTGTTGGCATCGCCGATTTGCATGACGGTCAAAAACAGATTCTCCGGTGAGCGAATTTGCAGCGTGTGATCGCTGAGCAAATAACTCGCAATCTCCTCGAA
>JBOHQZ010000288.1:0-7790 GCA_050732275.1 bacterium | reverse complement strand
ATTGCACGCCGGCCCGTGAAATGCTACACACTTGAATAATTTCACCGCCGTATTCACGGTCCGCCGGCAAGCTGGCGCAGCAGGTCTTTGGCGCGGGTGTCGCCGGGATTGATATCCAGGACTTGCCGCAAACAATGGATCGCCTGCTCGCGCTGGCCGCGGCGCTGATATATGACCGCCAGATTACCGTAGGCCGCGGCAAAGCGCGGGTCGAGCGCGATAACTTGCTGATATAATTTCAGCGCCGCTTCTTCGTTGCCGGTTTTCAGATAAAGGTTGCCCAGGTGATGCATCGCCGTGATAAAATTCGGCTCCAGGCGCAGCGCTTTCTCGAAATATTTTCTGGCGGTTTCAGCGTCGCCCTGCCGGTAAAAATACAAGTCACCGAGATTGTTGTATGCCGCGGCGTAGCTGGGTTGAATTTGCAGCGCCTGCTGGTAAGCCGCAACGGCGTCGTCGAGCTTGCCGAGCGCCGCATAAACATTGCCGAGATTGTTGCTGGCCTTGGCATTGTCCGGAAAAATGTTCAGAGATTTGCGATACGCCGCGGCCGCTTCTTCCAGTCTCCCGAGCTGTTGGAGCGTCTCCCCCAGTTGAAAGTGCGCCAGGGCATGTTCCGGCGCCAGCGCGATCAACTTTTGCAGTTGCGCCCGCGCCTCGTCCGGGCGGCGCAGGTGCATGTACGCCAAAGCCAAATGATACAAGCCGCTTTGATGATCCGGATTTTGGCGGAGGCCCGCTTCCAAAAGCGGCAGAGCGCGGCGCAAATATTCCGGCGCGCCGTGCTTCGCCTCGAAATAGCGCACGTAGGCAATGCCCAAGCGCAAATCGGCTGCCGTGTCTTTCTCTTCAAAAAAATCCCGCAACACCACGGGATGCGCGTCGTCGGGCCGCAATAATGAATCCGTCTCGCTCGGCGACAGTTTTTGAATTTCTTTGCGAATCCAGTGATCGGTAAAATTGACGTGCAAAACGTCGGTGGTCGAGCCTTGCCGCATGTGGCAGGCGACGCAATCGCTGCCGCGGCGGTGATCGGCCTTGCCGTTGGCGTGTGACAGCTTGGCCTGGCTGTGGCAATCCAAACATTTAGCGTTGAAAAAAGCGCGGGGTAAAACTCTCACCGGCTGATGCGGGTTATGGCAAAACGTGCAGACCAAGCGCCCGTTACTTTGGGTAAAACAGGCGCTCAAAGAAATGCGCGCGCCGTGACTGGCGATGCGAAAATCGCCGGCGGCGACGGCGTCGCGAATGAAAACCGATTTGATATCGCGCAGCCGCATGCCGGGGCGAAAATCCGTGCCCTTTCTGCCTTCTTTAAGGACGGCCATATCGCCTTGCAAATGGCACTGCCGGCAAACGTCGATCTGCAAATCAACCGGCAACCGCGCCGGGTTGACGATGGTGCTATCGAGCTGTTGGTCCGGCGCCGTGCCGGCTTTGGCGGTGGAGCGTTTCGCCGCGTGCAATGCGCCCGGACCGTGGCACCGCTCGCAGCCGATTCCCAACGGCGTTTCGCCATAGCGATTCTCCGAGTGCTCGATGTAATCGGCGTAGGAGTTATGGCAGTTCATGCACTCTTGCACGATCGGCCGGGAAAAGCGCAGGTTGCGCGTGTGATAGCCGGGGCTTAAATCCCAAAGCTTCTTTTCGCTGTACCAGGTAACCGGCATCTCGAACAAAAAACCGTTTTCGCTGGTGATGTAGCTGCGCGTGCTGTTGCCCGAGCCGATGACATAATCGACTTTGCGGCCGTGGCCGTGAATCACCTCGCCGTTTTCATTGAGGCGGTATTCCAGTTGAAAAAAGTCGTTGTCGCGCCGGTACATTTGGTAGCGCAACTGCGAGCGGGGATCATAAATCTCGTTGTTCCTGGCATAATCTTCTATGGTGTTTTCCGGCGTGGGGCGATAAAACGAGCGGCCCATACCGGTCTGTTTGAAAGTGCGATAAATTTCGGAATGGCACACCGCGCACTCCTCGTCTCCGACGTATTCAACCTCGGGTGCGAGGTTCAGAAAAGCCGCGGCTTCCGGCGGAATGGGCATGCGGGCTGCGGCTGGTTTTTTGCGTAAAAAGAAGAGAAAAACGGCGGCGAAAAAAAGAACACCAGCAACTCCCGGTAGGATAATTTTCAGCAGGCGGTTCATTATGCCATGGGATGGCAAAAGTTAGAAAATTAAAGATAATCAGCCAATCAATCACTTCTAAAAAAATAGACAATTCCTTCACAAAAAGCAACCGGCATTTTCCATTGGTTAGACGGCTGATAACTTCATCCCGAAGGGAGGATGTGACAATAGCCCACCAATTTATTGGTGGGAACATAATTCATAACCATCCTATGAGTCCCGAAGGGACGGTTGAGAAAAAATAAATTTAAGCTCAAAACATGCATTCCTCATATTTCATCCGTCCCTACGGGACTAATGGGGGATTTGATCTTTTTTTCCCATCAATGAATTGATGGGCTATTATCACGCGTCCCTAACGAGACTTTTCAAAGATGCTCGCAGAGAACGAAAAAGGCCAGCGGCGCCTGCCGACTGGCCTTTTTCAATTCTAACTCGAGGCTACAACGACGCGCTCAGGATTGAGCCATCAGAATCCAAAGGTGACCGTAAACACATTGTTGCCGTCAAAGAGATCGGCGGTACGGTACGCATAATCCAGGCGCATCGAAACGTTCTGGCCGAGGTTCAGGTTGAGGCCGCCGCCCAACGCCGGACCGAACAGATAGTCCTCATTGCCGGTGACGATGCCATCACTCTTGCCGGCGATGCCTTCGCGCTGGGCCAGGCTGTAGCTGCCGCGCACGAAGACAAGATTGTTGAGAGAATATTCCGCGGCCAGATTATAGGCGTCGAACGAAAAGCTGTTGTTCTGGAACATGCCCATGAAAACCAACGAATTCTTTTCGTTGATTTCCACCGCATAGGAAGCGCCGATCTCGAACGTCGAGGGCAGCTCGAAACTCGTCGCCGGAATGACCAGGTTTTCCTGGCGGGTGCCTTCTTCGGTGCCGGGAAGCTGCACGCGCTTCTCCAACTCGGGTCCGGTGAACTTCATGCGCGGACCGAAGTTTCTCAAAGCGATGCCCAGCTTGAAACCTTTCACGCCGGTGGCGTATTGCAGACCGAAGTCCAGGCCGAGGCCCGTGGCGCCTGAGTTCAAAATGCGCTCGGAAATGACTTTGCCGGTCAGGCCGAAATTGATGCGGTCGGTCATTTGCCGGGAGAAAGTCAAGCCGGCAATGAAGAACGTCGGTGCAAACGTGCGGCCGGTGCCGTCCGGATTCTCAACCGTGGTCTCGACGATTTCTTGGCCGAAATCCAGCGATTTGATCGAAAAAGCGAACTTGCCGAAGGAACCGAAACGTCCGGCGACGGCGCCGTAGTTGATGTTCATGTCGGCAATGTACGTCATGTGTGAAAGCATCGCCTCAGCCGAGGCGGAGCTGGCCGCAAGGCCAGCCGGATTCCAGTAAATCGCTTCGACGCCGGTAAAGCCCGACGTATAAGCGCCATTCAATGCAATCCCTCTCGAGCCCACGGGGATGAGCAGCTCGCTCGCGCCGGCGGTGCCGCGACGGCGACCGGTGCCGGCAAAAGCTTGCAAGCTGATCAGAAACAGCGTGAGCGCCAGAAGGCTGCAGACAAGCTTAAAATATCTGGTCATGAGCGTTAACTCCTTTGATTGCAAAAGGATCAGTCATTTCAAAACGCCGACAGCCTGCGGCCGTAGGCCTAAAAGTATTGGCCGGCTGCCAGCGTTGTTTCGATTTTTAGAAAACATCCAACCGCTCTTCCGGCATCATCACAACGGCTTTGCGGACGACGGTGCCGACATTGGGCACTTCCACATGGACGATGTAAACGCCGCTCGCCACAGGGATACCGGCATCGTTCCGCAGGTCCCAGTTGGCATACTGCAGGCCATTGGTGCCGTCAGCGGACCGTACTGCATCGTTAATCACGCGCACCAATTCACCGGCGAGGGTGAAGATGCGAACCGTAGCGCCGCTGCCGGGCAGATTAGTCAGACGGACGAAGCGGTTGATCGGATCCCGCTCGCCGGGGTTGAACGCCCAGTAGGGGTTGGGCACAATATTGATCTTTTGCAACTGCTCTTTGGCAATAGCGGTTTGTCCGGTGACAACCGATTTTTGCGTCGTGAACGTGTACGTGTCAACCGTCGGAAATACCGGATTGGAAAATTGGACGACCACGCGGTCGCCGGTCTCCCACCTCGAGGCGCCGTCCATCCAGATAAACCAGGTGCCATTCGGATCATTCCGGGTGAAAGAGGTTGGGGTCAACGCCGCCTCGTTGTAAGGCGCATTGATCACGGAGACGTAAGCCCGGCCACCAAAGCGGCAGTATAGTGGGGCACCGTTGTTGCCCCATGGTGAGGGATTGCCCGCATTGGCATTGCGATCCCTGATATGCATATTGAGCTGCACGTTTCTCTCAATGTCCCATAATTCAAATGGGACCCGCACGACTGAAAAGGCATTGTTAGCATTAGAACTCATGACCGCAAGCTGGCCTCCCGAAACAATGGTGGTGTCATTAACACTTTCAACAACCCGGACGCCAGTGAAACGCAATTCGAGATCGGCTTGCAGTGCTGCCAAATCACTGGTGCCGCCGCTGCCATAGAAGCCGTTGACGCGATCATTGGGGATGCCGGAGAAGGCGCTGCCGCCGTTAACCGTTATGGTCGTGGCAGAGTTCGGATTCGCCGTTTGGTCAAACCTAAGGATGAACTCCGGCGGATTGATGAAGACGCCCGGCACCATAATAGGCTGAAAACCGTCGACTACCGGAATATCTCTTCTCACATTACCTTCCGAATCGAGGGGGGTAACGGGCTGGTTGGTGAGAACGGGGACGCCGTTTTTCGCCAGATTCCACGTATAGGCTTGAGCATCTGGCGTAGAGTCATCATTCCACATGATGGTATAAGTGGCATCGACCAACAGCGTGGGATCGACGACGACGCGGTAGAACTCACCATCGCCGCTGCCGGTGGCGCGTGAAAAATTGGCGCGTGCGCCGGATTCAGCACGAACCGAGGTGCCATAATCAGCCGCGGTTGGCGCAACTTTGAAAGTGGTAATGGAGCTTTCAATGACGCGCGGGGTGGCATTCACATTCGCCACATACGCGGTGACGGCAAAATAATAATCGCGATAATTGGACAACCGCTGATTGGCGTTGAAGATGGCGTCGGTTTTAATCGAGATGTAGCGTTGGATGCCGGCATCGGCAGCGATGACCACCGGACGCTCCACCACCAAACCGCTTCCTTCGTCGAATTGCAAGTCGAAAATATTTTGCAGACCGTCAGCCACATCATAAGTGGCGATATTGGTGTACGGGCCGGTGAGAGAAGAGGCTTGATAAACGCGGTAGCCTTGGAAGGTATAGCCTTTCTCCTGGAAATTTTCAACCTGCTGAAAACCGTCGAGCCAGGTCAGCACGATTTCCTGATCCAGCCGCCGAACCGCGACACTGGGCGCCGGCGCATTGACGACTTCAAAATCGTTGTCAAACGCGCTCTGGGCGAAGGAATCGAAAAAGCGCAGGGCCGCGATCGAGCTGCTGGGATTGGCGCCCGGCGCCAGAATCTTGGCGCCGACCACGACTTGCGTGTCGCCCATCGCCAGCGTGAACGGCCCGGAAGACATCAAGAAACGGCGGTCCGAGGGGCTGAAATCCAGATCGCCACGGTGCGTCGCCGGATCGCCGGCATGAATGAATTTGGTCGCCTGCCCGGTCGTCGGATCAATGAAAGGATCGCCATTGGCCCAAAATCCGGTCATATAGTTATACACTTCGGCCACATTAACCGGATCACCACGGCCGGTCGGGGCGCCGTTGGTGTACTTGGCAAACGAGGTCATCTTCAGGTAATTGCGGCTGCCCTTGGGCACTTCCGGACCTTGGAAAAAGTCGAAACCGAGAGCCGGGGTGCGGGCGCCATACTGACCATCATTCGGGTCGCCATTATAGCAGAATCCCAAACCGAGGTTGACGTCGCTTCCGACCAAATCATCGGCAGCATCGCCGAGGTCCGGGTCATCCCACACGCCGATAAAAGCGCTATCGATATTCGCCGTGCCTCGGTTAATAATTTTCCATTGCACGAACATGACATCGCCGAGCGGATCGGCGCGATTGAAGCCAAACACGGTGGTCTGAACTTCCAGGCCCATCGGCGGGCTGCCGGCAATCGGGCCTTGGTGGCGCGCCGCGTCCATGTCATTCATGACAAACCACAACGTCTGGTCACCAATGAGCCGGGGGGTGCCATCCAGATTGGTGGGAGCGCCATCGGCGGCAGGCCATTCATCCCAATCAGTCACGCCCGGCCCGTCGCCTTTGATAATCTTATAGACGCGGTATTTGGGCAACGTACCATTGTCACGCTGGCCGTTGGGAAGAATTTTGCCGGCGATGAATTCGCTGGTGTACTCAACAATTGCGGAACGGGAGGAATCATTGACCGTGCCGACAATCCACAAACCGGAAGAATAGTCGGCTGTATTGCTGCCGATCAGCTCATCCTCGGTTTGCTGCCGATTGGTGCGGGGAACGCTCGGCCACGCCAAGCCCGAATGGCCGCCGACATTGTCGGTGACGATGTCGCCATTGTTGACGATGTAGTTATAAATACGATTGGCGTCGAACGGGGTAATTTGATCGACGGTGGCGGTTTTGCTCAAACTGCCTTTGCCCTTCACATGCTTCTTGTTCTTGGGCACATCAGCAAGCCCGACGTTCGCTTGAACGAGCAAGAAGGCCAAAATCAAGAAGAGCGGCAAAAAGGCGGTCAACGCCTGCTGCGCTCTGCCTCGAAAGATACTCATGCTGGTTCTCCTCCTTTGTGCATGGTGAACCGTTAAGTTTGATTTCATAAACTTCTCTCAGAACTTAAACTAACCTGTCACTCCAAACAGATATTGACCGGTCGCTCACATCATTTATTCACGGTAAATCGGTTGAAACATAGCGACCGGTCAATGAACTGCTTGGAAGTGACATTCTCAACACGCTCTCACATTCAAACACCTCGCCTGCCGAAACCGGCAGGGCGAGGTGTCAGTCATGCCGTATGAATTAGAACACATTCCCCGGATTGAGGTCGAAACGCACACCGAGACGCAATTGTCTTGGTACGTCCCACTGGCCCGCGAGGTTCGTCAGAAAACCGCGGAGGTTAGCAGCGGGCGCACCGCCATTTTGCTCGATCCAATTCTTGCCGTCGGGCGAATCCAGATAACCGTCATCCGCATTGTTGCCGGTGGCGCCGTAGATACTGCTTTGCTGTATCGTCAGATCCCGGACGTTTTGGGCCCAATTCTGGGAGTTGAGCACATTGAGCGCCCAGAGATAAACGTTGAACTTTACGCCGGCCAAATCGATGGAGCGATCCAGGCGCAGATCCAATTGCGTCTGCCAGGGGCCGTAAGCCGAATTAATGGCCGCGCGCGGGAACGAGGTCGCGAAACCCGGGCCTTGCACGGTGTCGCCCACATTTCTCGGCGTGTAGGGGAAACCGCTGCCGAACGTGAGCAGGAGATTGAGACCCATGCTGCCGAGCGGTTTTACGCCCATGAAGGTCGGGCCGTCATCTTTGTTCAAGCGGATGTCGACATTGAGCGAGCCGGTATGGCGTTGATCAAAGTCAGTGGGCGTCACAAAAGTCGGATAATCACCGCCGAGCCAACCCACGAAGAAGCCGGTGTTAGCAGCGGAACCGGTGGCGGCCGCTTGCTGGAAGGTGTA
>JBOHQZ010000287.1:0-7817 GCA_050732275.1 bacterium | reverse complement strand
GCCGTAAAAATGATAAATCAATTTTTGTGACGAGGCTTGTGGATGCTGTAAATGGTTTCTCGTCAGCTCGAGCAGTTGCGCTTTCAATCCGGCGGGCCAACGCAAGCTTGGCAAACCGACGGACGCTCGCGCGAAGTGCAGACAGGCGGCTAAATCTTTTTCCACACCGCTGCCGCCCAGTAAAAAATTCACCACCGCGCCATCCAATCTCAGACTCTGCGTCAGCAAGGTCGCCGCTTGTGCATCGAGAAGGCGTAAAATTTGGGCGCGGAACAAAACGGCCGCTGGCGAGAAAAAGGCGCGTGCATGCAATCGTTCCTCGGGCGTCCGGCAGAACAACCTCATGATCAAATCCACGCTCGGCTGCTTGCGCGTCATGTCGTCCTGCAGATATGCAAAGAGCTTTTCATATTTCAGATCAACCTCCGGAGCCAGGCAGATCAGCACGGCCCGCTCCTCAAAAGACGTCAAGCCGAAGAGATGCGCCAAGTGAGGAAGCGCCAGATAAACGCCTTGGGCAAGGCTCATTTGCTTTCTTTGCGCCATTTCTGCCTGCCGGGCAGCCGCCTCTCTCGCCGGCGCTGCCAAATTTTCCGAAGCGGTTGCGGGCTGCGCCGGGGAAGTGGCTCCCACCAGCAGCTCAATCTCTTCTTTGGAAATAAAAACCCCTTTGAATATTTCCTGCTGATCTTTGGCAAAGACGCGCTGGCCGGCGAGCGCTTCGCGGTGGATCAACACATCGAGATAAGCGAGCTCGGCGTGCAGGTGTTCCCAATTATTGGCGTAAGGCGTTATCATGCGCGCGTTCACGCGGTGATTGGGTTGGATTCGAGACCGTCCACAATGACGGAGACGGCTTGATGCGCCGGCAAATGGCGGTCAATCTCAACGGTCACTTGCGTGGCGCTGCCGTTGGCGCTTTTCTTGATGAGCAACACACCGTATTTGACATGCACCTCCGTGCCATCGAGTCGCTCGCCCAAAACCGTAATTTGAGTTTTGGGTGGCGCAGGCGCAGATGAAGATTCAACTGTCACCAAGGTGATGGCCGGCAACACTTCGTAGAAACGCGTATTGCTGCGTTGGCCATTGACGGTCACGACCACCGTTTTTCGTCCATTATCAATTGCCGGAACGATGGCATGGATGACCTTATTGATCGGATCGAGCGTCACGGTTGCGGCCACTCCACCAATTTCCACACCGATGGTTGCGCCGGAGGGGATTTCAAATGGAATCGCCAACGGAATACCGGTAATGCCACGTACAGGTTGAATGAGGTCGATCCAGGGTTTGACTTCGTAAAAAACCGGCGCGCTTTCGCGACCGCTGAGCGAGACGATCACCGGCAATCTTGGCCCACGCTGCGGCGCCTCGGGAATGTTCAAAACAATCTCGTCCGGCGTGAGCTGGGTCAGCTCGCTTTCCGAAAAAGTGGTTTCGCCAACCACGACGGCAGTCGAAAATCCTTTGGCCTTGAAATTGCGCCCTTTAATTGACACCGGTGCGCCGGCCGATCCTGTCGCGGGTGTGATGGAGGCGATTACCGGCGGACTCAAGGTGGTCACTTGCAAGCTCGTTTGTTGCACCGGTGGCGCCGGCATTTTAGCCGGAACGATCGGCGCGATTTGCGCCAACGAGGCTTCGTAAGCCACGGAAAGACGATACGCTTTGCTGAAGCCGGTCCAGATTTTTGAAAAATCATCCATCGAAATGGGCGCCATGGTGACTTTGATTTTCTCGAACGAATCGCGCAATTCCTTGGCAAATTGGGTATCGACGGAAGCGTCGAAATCGCTGTCGTGAATGTCATTGATCACAGGATGCTCGTGCATGATCGCCATGGCGTTGCCTAAGACTTGATGCGCCGTAATGTCATCTTGAAAAGTAGCATTAGATTTTTTCGCATAAGCCGTCAGCAAATAGTGCAACGTCAAAGCCAGCGGCGGTCTTTTGGTGCCGACCGGATTGGCGCGATCCCCACGCCAATCCATATTTTTCGCAAAAGGGCTTTCGGTGACGCGATACAAAAAAAGATTGACGCCGTCCGCATCGTCGATGCGATCATCATCAGGCGGCAACGTGGTAACTCTGAAAGTCGCGGTCGCGCCCATGAGCGGTGGCTTGTTCAATTTCTTTTCGAGCAACGTAACGATCGCTTTGGTGACGGCGCCAATGGCCAAATAACTCATAGCAGCTCATCATAAGAGAAAAAAACGTCCGAGATAACGGCGCTCGAGCGATTCCGCGGCCTCGCAGGAAGCCGTTAATGGCCGCTGCCGCGACGTTGGCTGAGGAAGCGCCGTTGGAGCTTGGTTGACGATCTGAATCTCCAACCGATTTATCGTCAGCTTGGGCGGGCTCGCCTCGCGCGATGAAATCTGTTGGCGGCCGATCGTCTCGCGCCACGGCGATTCTTGGGGCGGCGCTGGAGCAAATTCCGGCAGCATAGACGCCACGTTCGTTGGAACCGCCGGGCGAGCCGGCAGAGCATTATCGCGTGCACTAGCGCTTGGATGAATGGCCTCGGCTTTGCCGGCCGCAGCTTGCTCATATCGGCGAGCGGGAAGCGGTGTGATCGTCGACTCGGCAACTTCATTTTTTGTCACCTCGCGCGCAGTTTGTTTCTGCGCCGGCGCGCTTATCGCTTCAACTGTGGCGGCCAACTCTTTCTCCGGTTCACGAGTCGAATCGGCCCGCGCGGGAGAATCCGTCGCTTTTATCCGGCGGCTTTGTCCTTGGCGATCCTCTAGCGGCGCAGCATCAGCTTGTGGTCGCGTTGCTTCTGCTAAAAACGCGCTGTCCGCAGCGGCGATATTCTTCCCTCCTTCAGCCGGTGAATCGGTGGCGGCTTGCGGCGGCGCCGTTATCGACACCCGCCTTTCGCCTTCGCGCCGCGACAATGGAACACTCTTGTTCTCTCCTGCAGCATTGACGCTATCCAATGGCTCGAATTCAATCCGAGGGCGTATCCGCATCGATGCCACCGTGCTCGCTGAAACGCTCGAGGCTGGTTCCGCTTCAGATAATCTCTGCTCGATCAATCCATTATCGGCGTGGTTATGCACAACCGGCGCAACAACTGTTACTTTTTCTTCGGCGTGGCTGGCATGGTTCTCTATCTCGTCTTGCCAAGCTCGTCCTGCGCGCAAATCAACTGGCGACGAGAAATCCCAAAGCAACGGTAACGGCCTTTTTGCCATCGTCATGCTCGTGCCACGGCCGGCTGGCGTTAGGGGTCGCGTGCCGCGGCTAAGGAGATTCGAAAGGTATCCTGGCATAGTTAGTTTAATGTTGGCTGAACCGCGCGATTTCTTCTTGCAGCAATTCCACATACCGCCGCCGTTTTGGCCGGGTCATGGATAAGATGGTCGGCTCCGGCCAGTGATAATGCCAAGCGAGAAAATGCACCTCGCGCTCAAGTTGGCAAAGGTTGCCTTTTGCCTCGCCCCAGAAAAACGCGACAAAATCAAAGGAGGTGACAAAAGGCGTTTGGCACTCCGGACAGACGGCGGTCATTTCAAGCTCGACTTGCGGCGCCAGTTGCTGCATTTTTTTCTCAATCGCCTCATGAGTCGAGGCGGGCAGCGCGGCGATCACGGTTTCGTCGATGTGGGTGGCTCGCCCAATGCGGCTAACACATCGCGCCAAAAGCTGATGAACGGCTCGCGTTGCATCGGCATTGAAATCAGCGACGAGAGCTTCCTGATCGGCGCCGGTGGGCAAACGGAACTCCACGAAAACCGGTTCGTTCTCTTCGCCAGGTTCGGAAGCCGGGTGCGATGGCAGCGGCATGGTGAAAAAGCGCTGCGTTATGGCTTTGCCTGCCACGGGCACGTTGCCAAGAGAAAAGGTGACGTCCAGCGGTTTTTTGCAGGCAGCATTCGGACAGTAAAGGACCGCTTCGACTCTTTGGCCAAACGTTATCTCACGCAGCTTGATGATCAAAAAATCGCGGTCACCAACCAGCAGATTTCTAACCAGCGCGGCGTTAATGGTTTCCAAAGCGCCAATGCGCTTGAGACAGCGAGACAGCAACGCCGTCACTACCTTTGCTGCCGGAGCGTTGGCCGGAACGTTGGCAAGAAGTTCTTCTTCACGTCCCGTCAACGGCGCCAACTCCACCTCGAAATGGGGAACGCCACTCTCGTCAATGTAACCGCCTGGGAGAGTAAAAATGCCTTCATCCATCGGACTTACGCCGCCGGCTCTGTGAAGGTCGGTTCCGTCGGCTCGGACACTTCATAGTCGCGCTCCCAACCCTCGTTCTCAAGCTTGATCCGTTGAATGGCCACAGCGTTGGCATTGGAGTCGAGGTCGGGAAGAGCCTGGTATTCCGAGACCCAGCAGCGATAAACTTTGTAGGCGAGAGCCAATTGGCCCGCCTCATTATACATCTCGACGATGATATCTTTGCGAAAATCTTTCAACGATACTTCCGCGCCGAGGCCGGAGCCAAAATTCCAGATCTTGTTGGCCCACTTCTCGAACTCGGTGTCATGGGTCACGCCGCGCTCGAGCGTGACGGCATCGTATTCACTCCGGCCGGGCGATTTGCGGCTGCTGCTGGGATCACCGCCTTCGCGGTGCTTCACCACCTCGGTGGTCCGTTTCAAGCCGCTCACCTTGCTGACGCCGGCAACGTATCTGCCATCCCACTTGACGCGAAATTTGAAATTCTTGTAGGGGTCGAAACGCTGGGCATTGACGCTGAACTGTGCCATAAGATTTCATCCCTTCTGGTTGCTTGATGCTGGATCCTGAATATTCTTGTGATCCGTGCCTGCTGCTCACTGCTCACTGATTACTGATTACGTCGCAATCTGGCCGGCCATCTGCTGAATCTTGATGATCACAAATTCTGCCGGTTTCAGGGGGGCAAAGCCGACGATGATATTGATGATGCCGAGATTGATATCGTTCTGGGTGGTGGTCTCTTTGTCGCACTTGACAAAGTACGCCTCCGCCGGGGTCTTGCCCTGGAAGGCGCCCTGACGAAAGAGGTTGTTCATGAAAGCGCCGAGATTGAGGCGAATCTGCGCCCATAGCGGCTCGTCGTTCGGCTCAAACACCGCCCACTGCGTGCCGCGGTAGAGGCTCTCCTCAATGAAAAGGGCGAGCCGGCGCACGGGCACATATTTGTATTCGGAAGCAGCTTGATCCGCGCCGCGCAGCGTGCGACTTCCCCAAGCCACCGCGCCATGCACCGGAAAGATACGCACACAATTTACGCCGAGTGGATTGAGACTGCCGTTTTCGCCGTCGGTAAGCTGATGCTCGGTTGCTTGCACGCCACGGAGTGTCGCATCGGTACCGGCAGGAGCTTTCCACACACCGCGTTCGGTGTCGGTGCGCGCATACAAGCCGGCTATGGTACCACTCGGCGGGTGTGTACGCAACTTGCCATTCTTCAATGGGTCGGCAATCTTGATCCAAGGATAGTAGACGGCGCCGTAGTCGGTCTTGGGCAAGGCCGGGCCGGAAATGGCGCTGACCATCTGATCCGGCGTTTTCTTCTCTTTCGGCGCGTCCGCGATCAGGAACGCGCGCCGTTCTTTGCAATAGGCATCGGTGTCCTGCAAAATGCCGCTGTCGGTTATACCCGGCAAACAGAGCAAATTAAATATATCAACGGCTTCCAGCGCGTAGATGCCTCTGCGCTGTGAACGGTCAGCGATAAACAGATTGTAGGCTTCGGCATCCGTGAAGGGATTCTCATTGCCGTTTTGCAACATGACGTTCGCCGGCTGGGTTGTGGTTATCCCGGTTAAGAGATGCAGCTCATTGGCGATGCTACTACTCGGTGCTGCGCTCACCATCACGGAGGAGCCTGCGCCGCGTGTTCCCGAAGCGAGCACGAGCTTATTATTCGTGGCGTCAACCGTACAAGTAAAATCTTTATAAGCCGGATTCGCCGGCTTGAGCGCCCGCACCGCTGCCTGAATACGAGCGGCGACATCGCCAAGTTTTGCCGCAAGATCGGCGCCGGCGGCAACGGCGCCGCCAATCGAAATCGTATCAGGGCCGTAACCATCAAGGCTGATTTGGAAACTGGTGTGTGTTGCATCCGGAAGCGCGGCGAGATCGGCGGCGACAAACGCGCCACTCGCCAGTGAGCCGTGGGCCGGTATCTCGGCCGGGCGGAACTGCGCCATGGCTTCGATTTCGACGCCGCCGTTCAAAACGCCGAGTTTCAAGCGCGCTGTGGCATCGTTGCTCGTGCCAGCCAGCACGCGTACACTGGAAGCCTCGCCTCCGGCGCCCGAAGTCATCTTGATTTTGTTCCCATCAGGGGCGCAAGCAAAAGCGGAGAGCGCGGGATTGCCACCGTCTTGCGCTTGCACTTTGGTTTGAATGGCTCCGCAGAGCGTAGCCAAACGCGCCACCGGATCAGCACCACTTACATCGGCAGCAGCGAGCAGTACGGTAACTGCCGGCAAGCCATTTGCTGAGACTCGAAATTGATTGTGGGTGGCGTCTACCAATGTAGACACATCCAGCAGCGTGCCGCCAATATCAACTAAATCTCCGCTGACACTCGTGCCATTGGTGGTGAGACCGGCTAAAGTTGCTGCGGGAACGATCCGCTCAACCTTCACCAGTTCCGAAACGCCGTTGACCAAATCTTCCACATAGCGCGGGTCTTGGCTGTTCATGGAGAGGTTCTCGAAGGTCTCGGTTTTACTTTCTGCCGGATTGTCTTTGGAAGTATAATTCAAAATGAGGTTGAAGGTGCTGGCCGGGTTACCGGTTTGATAATTGATCCGCACTTCGATGTCGTTGCCGGTTTTCCCTTCATCAAGTGCTGTGATTTTGAGCACATCAATCGGGACTGCAGCACTGTTTTGCAAATTATGCGAAGCGGCGGCGGCATCTTTTGCGAGCCGCACCATCCAGGCCTCGCTGCCGCCGTTAACGAAAAACTGGCGTACTGCGTAGCTCGTTTCCGAATCCGCAGCGAGACCACCGAAGCGGCGCTCATAATCGGCAAAGCTGAGGATGCGAGTGGCTTTATTGATCGGTCCGCGTTTGGCCGATCCAATGAATGCGGTCACCGAGGTGCTGACCCCGATGATTGTCCGGACGCCGCTCGGAATTTCCTCGATGTAAACGCCTGGAAAAGTAGGTTTGATGGGCATTGCAACTCCTCGCTTTCTTTAAATCATCATCACAATTGTCGTTAACTCCGCCGCAATCGGCGCAAGGTTTTTTCCATATCGACACGGCTAGCGGGCGCCAAGTGACGCTGCGTCAATTGATAAAGATGCCGCTTTTTCTCAATTACCCCTTCCTTCACAAGCAGCGCCAACGCCTTTTCCACCACCTCACGCTCTTCGCCAACCCACCATTTTGCAACACCTCTCGCGCTGTCTTTAGCCGAGGGATGATCGCCCAGATAATGCAAAATCGCCATTGCCACTCGGCGCACCTCGTGGTTTTTAATAATGCGTTTCAAGATCAAAGCATGTTGAAATAACATGGATTCTGCCGCACGTTTCCAAACAAGGCAACAATCAGGCCGAGTTCACGCCACACATTCTGCATAACTTAACAAGTTGATTTCATGAGGCGATCGGCGAAATCATCTGGGCATGAAAACACGCGTGCTGGAGTGTCACACTCCCACAAAAAACAACCCCCAAAAAGTGTGTTGCAAGAATTACAAGAAGTTATTGTGAGTGGGGCAATCCATCCCCGGGTGGGGTGCTGACGCCTCGGAGAACAAAAGATCAAAGCCAAGAGAGAATGAAAACTGGAACGAGATCACCCAACTCGGACAAACCGCAACCCGACGGGCGCAGCCAAACAGGTTTATG
>JBOHQZ010000286.1:0-7822 GCA_050732275.1 bacterium | reverse complement strand
ATGCGCAACAGGCCGCCGGGGTAATTCACACTGACCTCGAAAAGGGCTTCATCCGCGCCGAAACCGTGCATTACGACGATTTGGTCAAGCACGGCAGCTTCAACGCGTGCAAGGAGAAAGGGTTGCTGCGTTTGGAAGGGAAAGAATATATCGTCAAGGATGGGGATATTTTGAATATTCGGTTCAATGTTTGAAACGCCAAAACTGAATTTTTGCCGAGCCGGTCGATAATACCTCAGTTAACGATGGAGCACTGATATGTCATGCTGGAAGCATCTTTTAATATCAAGCACAGTGCTGGGCAGAAAAAAGATTCTTCCAGAATGACAATTTTCTCCACCCGAAACTCTGAGGCATTACGCCGGTCGCAACAAACTCCTTGACTTTTCCCTTCCCGCGCCGCATATTGTCACTATTCGACGTTCCTATCTTTCGCTGCATCGATTCACCAACACTGACAAGCTGTTACCTATAGGAGCGAATAATCATGGCCGGATTACCTCCCAAAACCATCCTCTGCATTGCCAGTTACGAGAAAGGGCAAGAATTCATCCGCGAGTGCAAGCGGCACGAGTGCACTGTGTTCCTGTTGACCACGCAAGCGCTGGAGCACGCCAACTGGCCGCGCGAAAGCATCGACGAGATGTTTTATATTCCGGATTTGTACAATCGCACTGATGTCGTTCTCGGCGTGAGCTATATGGCGCGTTCGCGTCCCATCCATCGCGTCGTGCCGCTGGACGACTATGATGTCGAAATGGCCGCGACGCTGCGAGAGCATTTGCGGATTCCGGGAATGGGCGAATCGACGGCGCGCTACTTCCGCGACAAGCTCGCCATGCGCGTGCGGGCGCGGGATCGCGGTTTGTTGGTGCCGGACTTTGTGCATATTTTGAATTACGGCGTCGTGCGGGAGTTCATGCACAAAGTGCCGCCGCCGTGGGTTTTGAAGCCGCGCTCCGAAGCTTCATCCGTTGGCATTAAAAAGGTCAACAACGCCGATGAGTTGTGGCCGCTGCTTGAAGCACTCGGTGACCGGCAGTCTTTTTACGTTTTAGAGCGCTATATTCCCGGCGATATTTTCCATGTCGATGCCATTGTTTCCGAGCGTGAGGTGATCTTTGCGGAAGTTCACGAATATGGCAAGCCGCCCATGACGGTCTCGCATGAAGGCGGCATTTTTACGACACGGACGGTTTTGCGGGGATCGACCGACGAACAAGCTTTGCAGGCGCTGAATTGGGAGGTCAGCGAGGCGCTGGATTTTGTGCGCGGAGTGACGCATACGGAATTCATCAAAGGCCGTGAAGATGGTCGCTTCTATTTTCTCGAAACCGCGTCACGCGTGGGCGGCGCCAATATCGTGGAAATGGTGGAAGGCGCGACCGGCATCAACCTTTGGGGGGAGTGGGCGAAGATCGAGATTTTGCAGGACGAAAAGCCTTATGAATTGCCGCTGTCCCGGCAAGATTACGCGGGCGTCATCATCTCGTTGGCCCACCAAGAGTACCCCGACACCTCAGCCTACAATGATCCTGAAATCGTTTTTCGGCTGCGCAAGAAAAATCACGTCGGTTTCGTGATCGCCTCGCCCGATCCTTATCGCATCCGCTATTTGCAGGACGAATATTGCCGGTGCATTTATGCCGATTTCTTCGCGAAACTGCCGCCGCCGGACAAGCCGACGAGCTGAGATTTTTCTGATATTCCCTCTTGATTGTGTATGCCATTTTCAGTATCTTGCAGAAGGCTAAATGCACTTTGAGGTATAACTTAAATCGCTCTAGAGCCGGATGAAGACGCTTGAAAGACTTCAAGAACAACTATCAGCAGGCCAGTTTGAATTTAGCCAGCATGCTTTCAAGCGCGCTGTCGAGCGTAACATCAGTGAATTGGAAATAAGACAGGCGGGAGAACACGCAGAGATTATCGAAGATTATCCGACTGATAAATATTCTCCAAGCTGCTTGCTGTTAGGTTTTGCCGAAAGCGGGCGTTCACTACATATCCATGTTTCACGCATGGATTCCGACCTCGTAAAAATCATCACAACTTACGAACCGAACGCAACGGAATGGACTGATAACTTTTCAAAGCGGAGATGAACATGTTTCAATGTCATGTCTGTGGTTCAACAAAGGCGCACGAAGACTTTGTTGATGAAGTTTTTCTGATCGATGATAAGCATTTTCTGGTCGAACGTATTCCAGCATTAGTTTGTGAGCGTTGTGACGAGAAAACTTTCAGCCGTGAAACAACAGAAAGGATTCGGCGAATGATTCACGGCGACTCAAAGCCTGTAAAGTCTGTTTCTATAGATGTCTTCGCTTACGCGTAATCTTTTGCTCATATTTATGGAGATGAGTCGCTACCAAATTCCCGCTCACAACACGAACGCGACGGACGAATTTCTCGCCGCAAAAAAAGCCGCCATCATGGATCGCAGTTTCGCCGGCAAGCTGCGCATTCTCGGCAAAGATCGGGAGTCGTTGCTGCACCGTCTCACCACGAATGAGATGCGCAATTTGAAAGCCGGCGGCGGCGGCGTCAATATTTTCACCAACGCCAAAGGCCGGGTCGTGGATGTGGTGGAAATGTTCATGGAAGAAGACAGTATTTTCATGCTGACGACGCCGGGGCATGCCAAGTTGGTGAAAGAATGGATTGAAAAATATACGTTCGTTGAAGACGTGCGCTGCGAGGACGTCACTTCCCACTATGGTGTCATTGCTTTTTTCGGTGAAGAAAGTGTCAAGCTTTTGCGCCAATCGTTTGGATGGGAGGTAGATGATTTACCGAGGCAACATGCGCGGCCATTGACGTGGGAGGGCAAAAATATGATCGTTCACCGCAGCGGCGCGATCACGCCGGTTCAATTCAATCTCATTGTGCCCGTTGCTGAAATGGCGACGCTTTGGGAACGAGCAATGGCGCAAGCCACTCCCATCGGCTATGCGGCCTATGAGATGCTCCGCATTCATCGCGGCCAGCCGGCGGTGGGCAAAGAGATTACCGAGGAGTACAATCCCCACGAGGCGGGCTTGTATCCCTTCATCAATTTCGAGAAGGGTTGTTACATCGGCCAGGAAGTCATCGCGCGTCTGGATTCGTATCAAAAAGTGCAGCGCCAGCTTATGGGCGTTGCGCTCGACGTTGACGAAGCGAGCGTGTTGCAAATTTTCGACACCAGTGTGCCGATTTATTTGGGCGAGCAGCTTATCGGCCAGTTGACGAGCGCGTGTTTTTCACCCGAACACGGGCAGGGCGTCGGATTGGCGGTGGTGCGCAAACAGTTGGCGGCATCAACCGCACCCATACAGATCCAATGGCCGGAACGCAGCGTTACCGGGCGATTGCGGTCCTTGCCGTTCACCAATTGATAACCACTTGAAACACTGACAATTTTAAATTTAAAATTGTAAATTTGCAATTTAAAATTTTTTTGACGAAAGGAGCATGGTTATTCTTTCACACGTATGAGCAACGACTACCCCGAGTTACGCTTCCTCGAGGCGATTCCATTGCATTCTGAAAACGATCCCGAGTCCGGTTCCGAAAATGGCGTCGCGTTTGCTCTGCGTGATCCGACCGGCTTAGCCGAAAGCATTGTCGCCGTGTCAGCAGAAGCGCTGTTTGCCTTGCAGTTCTTCGACGGCCAGCACTCGTTGTTGGATATTCGGGCGGAATTTATGCGCGCATTCGGCGCGTTCTTGCCGGAAGAAAAGTTGCGGCAGCTTGTGGCCGAGCTCCGGCAGGCTTATATGCTCGATGACGGCGCTTTTCAGGATTACAAAACGCAACTCGAGCGCCAGGTGCTGGCGCAGCCATTCCGCAAGGCGGCGTACGCCGGCACGAGTTATCCGGCCGATCCGGCGCGCCTGCGCGAGCAGCTTGACGGTTTCTATCGATCACCGCAGGGCGCGGGCATGCCGAACGGCGTTATGAACGCTTCGGCCAAAACCAAAGTGTTGGCGGCGGTCGCGCCGCACATTGATTTGCGTGTGGGCGGGCCGTGTTATACGTTCACGTATCGGGCCTTGGCCGAGGCCGAGCCGGCGGAGGTTTACGTGATTCTCGGCACCGGCCACAGCGGCTTGCTCCATTGCTTCTCCTGTTTGCCGAAGGATTTTGAAACGCCGCTCGGCATGGTGAAGCACGATGCAGAATTTATCGACGACTTGCGCCGCCGGCACCCGCACGAGCTTTTGGCCGAGCCGCTGCCGCATCGCACCGAACACACGATTGAATTTCAAACCGTGTTTCTGCAGCATCTGTTCGGCGGCAAAAGGAACTTCACTATCGTGCCGATTTTGTGCTCGTATGCGTATCTCATGCTGACGGATGGGCGCTTCGCGCGCGAGAAAAAAATCATTGCCGATTTCACTAACGCGTTGCGCGCCACGATAGCCGCCAGCAAACGCCGCGTTTGCGTGATTGCCAGCGTCGATTTTTCGCACATTGGCCCGCGCTACGGCGATCCGCAGACGCCGGATGCGGCATTTATGCAGCGGGTCAGCGATGCCGATCACCGCTTGCTGGCTGATATCGAAGCGGTGAATGCGGGTGCGTTTGTCGAGGCAACCGAACGGGGCGACGATCGTTATCGTGTTTGCGGCTTTGCGCCGTTGCACACGATGCTCGCTTCGACGCCGGCGAAACACGGGCGAACGCTCAAATACGAACGCGGTTTCGTGGATGACCGGCAGTCAGTGGTGACGTTTGCCAGCGCTGTTTTGTATTAAGTTGCTGATTTATTCCACCAACGTATGCCCAAAACTTTTATCCGCTGGCCTTAATCCATCCGTTGGGGAAGTTTGTGTTGAAAATGATGGGGCGTTGAGGGGCGAAGGACATAAAGCAAAGAGTTATGCTTGATCCATGTCAACCGTTTTGCTAACAAACCAACCCTATTAAATTCTAAAACCAAGGAGGGTGCCATGAGCGTTCTAAAAATGATTATTGCCGATGACCACTACTATGTCAGCGGTGAGTTGCACGGTAGCCGCGCGATGCTGGTGTATGCGGCTTGCTCGCGCAACCCCAAAAGCCTGGAAGAGCTTGACGCACTGCTGCCGGAGTTTGGCGCGGACAAGGATTTGCGCGCGTTCTTTGGCGGCTGGATGGATGATCTGGAGCTGGAGCCGGTTGACGCCGGTCTGATCGTCGTCGATCTGGCGAAGAAGTGGATTTACGCTCACGATACGTATTTCGGCGCCTATCGCCGCGGCAGCTACGATCCCCGCGACAACGACGACGAGGCAATTGAGTACGAGTTTTCCAACGACTGGCAATTCGTCGCCGAGCCCAAATGGTTTCGTTATTTGGAAAGTCTGGGGCTCAAGCCTTACGGCGAGCTGAAGGGGCCTTCGTATGAAAAAACCGAGTACGATGGTTTTTCAGAGGATGATCTGGAATTTGACGACGACGAGGATGAAGCGGCAGCGCCTTCCTACGCTGACGAAGACTGGGGTGAAATCTACGTGAGCGACACCGAATATACGAACCGCATCACATCGATGGTCGACTTCAATCCGCAAAACGCCGACGAAGAGCGTGAGGCTCAAACGCTGGAACACATTGCGCGCTATGACAACGACGCCAACACCGCGCAGAAACGGATTGAAAATGCGCAAAAGGAAATCGCCAGCCTCAAGATCGAATTGCAGGCGGTCGAAAATTTAAGAAAACGTGACAGCGTGCCGCGCTGGGAAATCAAGCGGATCAAACTGCAAGCGCACATTGGCAAATACGATAAGGGCTTGGCGCGCTGGACCGAAGATTACACCGAGGCCGCAGCAATGGCGGCGGAACTGCGGAATCTCCTGGTGACGGACAAAGGCCGGCAAACGCTGAAAATGTGGGAAGAGAAAGAGAAGGAGGGCTGGGGAGATTTAGAAATGCCTTATTAGGTTTTTCACCGACCGGTCACTGCGAGTGACCGGTCGGTTTTCAACAGTTTATCACATCCTGCCTTACAAAATTTTTGTTATCTTCAGAAATTTGCATACCGCATATTCTTCTCATGTGTCTCGCGATAGAAATCATCCAAATCATCCGGAACATCGGGTGGAATGCCCGCGCGCAAATTTTGCAGATAGTCGATATTTTGCCGCAGCAATTCTCGCCCGCCGATTCTGCCGTGCGCCGGAATGACGTGTTGCACGCGCGTGTCGTTTTCCCACTTTTGCAATCCGGCAATCCATTTTTCAATCGGGCTATCCGCATTGATCACCGGCAGCGGCGTTTCCACCGTGTCGCCCGCCAGCAAAATCCCCCACTCCGGAATGAAACCGACAATGCAATCGAGCGTATGGCCGGGCAAATAATGTAGATGCACTGAAATATTTCCCAGTGTCAGCTCGAACTCGTCTTCAATCGTCAGAGTGGGAGGGGCCAACACCACGTCATCCCAGGCGCCGGGCTGGACAATTTGTTTCTCGCGCAGTTCGCCGGGCGCTTCTTCTTCAAATCGCGCTATGCTCAGCCAATGCGCGATGATCGTTTTGCCGTGATCGGGCAGGGCCGCGGTTCCCCAAATGTGATCCCAATCCGCGTGTGTGTAAACGAGCACCCAATATTTTTGTTCGAGCAGTGGCAACACCGGCTGCATATCGCGGGGATGCGACAGACTATCCCACACCACCGTGTAGTTGTCGCCGATGATGACGGCGCCGCGCACGTCGAAATCATCCAAGCTCACTTCGGTGAGCAGGAGGCCGGGACGAAATTCTTTTAGCATGGTCATTTTTTATGCAAGCATTTAGCCAAATGAGCTCGGAGAGCAAAGTTTTAGTTTTGCAATGCTAAAGCATTGCACTCCGGTTCAGACCGCGGAACTTATACCTTTTCATCGGCTTGGCTCAACTTCACCCAAGCCGGATGGTACCTTTGCAGCCTTTGGATGTCTTTTTCCGTCAGCGCGTTGAGGCGCCGCACGTCCATGTTGTCTTCGAGATCGGCGAGCTTGACGCGGCGGGCAATCGCATTGGATTCGATGCGCGCCAAAAATTTATCGTAGCTCTCGTTTTCCTGATGCGTCAAACACGACACGGCTTGCAACACCTCCTCGGAAAAACCCTCGGCGCGCAGTTGCTCGAGCGTCCAGTCCGTGTCTTCAACCACGTCGTGCAAAATGGCCACTATCATGTCGACGTCGGAACGCATCCGCATCATCACCCTGATCGGATGCAGAATGTACGGAAAACCGGATTTGTCTTTCTGCGATTGATGAGCCTGCGCTGCAATCGCGATGGCCTTCGCTAAATTTGCCATTTTCTCTTTCTCTGTCAAGCGTTCACTGCAAAGGGGCTCAACTCAAAGGATTACACACGAATCAACCAACCACACGGAATAATTAACGTTTATCAGATGGCTTTTAATCCGCAAAGCGAGGCTCAATCCGATAGATTGGCACATCGCTTTCAATTTGCAAATTGCTGTCGAACGAGCCGCACCAATCCTGCCCCGGCAAACATCATCCCGAAAACCGCCACAATGGAAGCGCCGGCTGGAAAGTCAAATTGATAAGAAACATAAAGTCCGAAAAAGCTGGCGACGACGGTGTTGAAAAGCGTCACCAGCACGACGACGAATTTTGACCGCGCCGCCAGCACGGCAGCCACCGGCGGAATGACCAAATATGAAAACACCGGCAGCACACCGCCGATGCGAACGGCAAAAACGATCGCCAGCCCGATCGAAAGATAAAAAAAGAAATTCCACAAGCGCTCCCGCATGGCCAGGCTCGGGGCTTGCTCGTCTTCCATCATTTCGGTAATGCGAAAAATTTGCTTGAAGAAAATCGCATGGAGTAAACCGAGCG
>JBOHQZ010000285.1:0-7834 GCA_050732275.1 bacterium | reverse complement strand
CGGCGGCGTAAACACTTGCCATATCTCCCAAAAAGATGAGCGAAAAGAATCGCGCCAAGAGCGACTGCCCTTCGCTCGCCGCTTCGATGACCGGCGCACCGGTTCGCTCGATCAGCTCGCGGGTCAATTCCATCCGCGCGTGAACCTGGGGATGAATCTCGTTCGGCGCTGCCCGGCGATCGCGCAAATAGATCACCTGGAAACGCTGATCCATCTCCCGGCGCTGGCCCCAACCCACCAATTCGTTGTGATTCAGCTCGGGAAAAACATTGTGCCAGGCCAGAGTCTCGGCGTTTTCACAAAATTGTTCTTTCCAGCGCCAGGCCACGGCTTCGTAAATTTCCGGCGCATAAATCAGCGGCAGCCTTTCCCGCAGCGCCAGCGCGAGCCGTTTGGCAACATTTTGCGGCGCCTCGCTTTCAGGATGGTATCGCCGGCCAAGCTGTTCCAACAAAGCGACCGCTTCCTTTATATCTGCTTCCGGGTTTGAAGTGAAACGGCAAGAATGCAACGTTGCTAATAACGGCACAAAAAGATGAACCAACGCGGAACGCGGCGGAAATCCCGGCGGCAGCGAGAACGTGGGCAATCCTTTGGCCGCGGCCATGCTGCCAACTTTGCCGCCGGAGGTGACACACACAATCTGCGCCTCGCGTCGCAACGCTTGCTCGAACATCGACAGCGTCTCTTCCGTATTGCCGGAGTAACTCGAAACGATTACCAACGTATGATGATCGACAAAATTCGGCAGATGATATGAGCGGCACACCGAGAGCGACGCCGGCAGTTGATTGTACGTCAGGCTCTTCGCCAGCTCACCGCTGATGGCCGAGCCGCCTATGCCAGCAACCACAACATTCCGAATCCGGCTCGCGTCCAGAGTGAGTTGCACGGATTTCGCCCGTTGCATCGCTTCGAGAAAATGCTGCGGCATGCTCAACACCCGGCCGAGCATATCCGCGCGATCGATCTTCGCGATCTCCTCGCGGGCCAATTTTTCGTTCATTGCACTTTGATTTTCCATATATAAAAATCAAACCCCGATTTTCCTTTACCACATGATATTAAATTCGGGGTTAAAAAACCATGTCCTTGAATCGTCGTCGCATGTATTGCCGCATGAAATCGATGATTTCTTTGGCGGTGGAAAAATTCAAAACTTTTTGCGCCAGTTTTTCCGCCTCGTGAAAGCTCGTGTTGCGGATGATTTTTTTGATTTCCGGCACATCGACCGGACTGACGCTCAATTCGTCTATTTTCATGCCAACCAGGAGCGCCGTCGCCAGCCGGTCGGCCGCCATTTCGCCGCACATGCCGACCCAAATGCCCTTGCCATGGCCGGCGTCGATCACATTTTTGATCAGACGCAACACCGCCGGGTGCAGATTCTCGAAAAGATGGGCGATGCGCTCGTTGCCGCGGTCGACGGCCAGCAAATATTGCACGAGATCGTTGGTGCCGATGCTCAGAAAATCCACGCGTTCGGCGATGGCGTCGGCGAGCAGCGCCGCCGAAGGAATCTCGATCATCACGCCGATTTCCGTATTTGGCTCAAAAGCCCGCCCCTGTTTGCGCAGTTGGCGTTTTGTTTTTTCAATCAGCGCCAATGCTTCATCCAGTTGCTCGATTCCCGAAATCATCGGCAACAGGATTCTGGCGTTGCCCCGAGTGTTAGCGCGAAGAATGGCTTTGATTTGTGCGATAAATATTTCCGGGCGCTCGAGGCTGATGCGAATGGCGCGCCAGCCCAACATCGGGTTGGCTTCGGTCGGAATGTCGATGCACTGCGGACTCTTGTCGCCGCCGACATCCATGGTGCGAATGATCACCGGATGCGGCTTGATCGCTTTGACAATGCGATTGTACTCCCGATATTGCTCTTCCTCGTCGGGCAGACAATCGCGGCCGAGATATAAATATTCGGTTCGCAATAGCCCGACACCGGCGGCACCATGCGCCACCACGTCTTCAACTTCGTCGGCATATTCGAGATTGGCAGCCAGAGTGATATCGCGGTTATCGATCGTGCGCGCCGGCAGGTCGCGCAGGTGGTCGAGCTTTTTGACTGCGGCGAGCCATTTGTTGCGCTTGGCCCGATATTGCGCCGAAGTGGCTTTGTCCGGATTCAACAGCACCACACCGTTATTGCCGTCGACGATCACCCGATCGTCCTTTTTGATCGTGCCGGTGATTTCACGCAAGCCAACAACGGCGGGAACGCGATAAGCGCGCGCCAAAAGCGCGGCGTGGGAAGTCTTGCCGCCGAGGTCGGTGGCGACGCCCATTATTTTATGGCGATTCAGCGTGAGCGCGACCGAAGTAGCGAGATCGTGCGACACGACGATCACCGCATCTTTCGCTTGATTGAGAAGCTGGCGGCGGTCGCCATTGAACCGGCGGATGACTTTGTGTTTGATGTCGTGCAGCTCATCGGCGATCTCGGCGAAATGGCCGCCGCGCTTGCGGAGCTGCTCGGCGTACTGGTCGAGGCGTTCTTGAAAAGCATGATCCGCATTCACCAGCTCGTTGCGGATCATTGCATTCACTTCACCGATGAAATACTTGTCATCCAAAACCATGCGATGAACTTCGGCGATGCGCTCTTGATCCGGCGCCGATTCGCTGCTTGTAAGGGCGCTGTTTTCCAGCAACTCTTGTTGCGTCGTTTCGAGAATGGCCTTTAGCTTGTCGATTTCTTGCGGAACTTCCGCCGCCGTAATCGTCCGGCGCTCTGCCTTGACCTGATCGTCCGCAAGAACAAAAGCGGCCCCCATGGCTATCCCCGGCGAGGCGGCCACGCCATGAAAAACCTTTTGCGCTTTGAACTCTTGCTTTTTTTTCGGCATTGCGTCAAACACTGGACTTCCTTTGCGCTTTGGTTGCTTTAGTCTTCGCCAAATTTGCTCTCAAACAGCTCGACCATTGCGGCGAGCGCCTGCTCTTCATCGACGCCGCTGGCGGAAATCGTCAGTTCGGTTTCCATGGCCGCGGCCAGCATCATCACGCCCATGATGCTCTTGCCGTTAACGATCTGATCGTCGCGCTTGATATGGATATCGGATTTGAAGGTCGAGGCTTTTTGCACCAGCTTGGAAGACGGGCGGGCGTGCAAGCCCATCTTGTTGCGCACGGCCACTTTTTTTTCGACCATTAGGCTTTCCGCTTCAAAATCATTTCGACCAGTTCACGCAGCGAAGCCGCCTCGATCGCCGGCTCGAGCTGCGCCAGACAATGGCGGGCTTTCTGCAGATGACTGCTCACTGCGGCCTCAGCGGCAGCGATGGCGCCGGCGGCGTGAAAAATCTGCTGCACCGCGAAAATATCGGTTTTGGCAATGGCCGTTTTTTGAAAAAACTTTTTTAAGCTATCACGCTCCCGAATACCGCCGTGCGTCATGACATGAACGTACAAAAACGTCCGCTTACGGCGTTTGACGTCGCTGCCAAAATCTTTGCCAAGAATGTCTTGCGAGACCGTAATGTCGAGCAAATCATCCTGAATCTGGAAGGCCAAGCCGAGATGCTCGCCGAACTGGCGGAATAGCTTGACTTGCGCTTTATTTGCCGCCGCTACGAGCGCGCCCATCTCAGTACAGATGGACAACAAGCGCGCCGTCTTCCGCATGATCATGTCGAGATAATGCGGCATGGTGACGTCGTCACGTCGCTCAAAATCGCGGTCGAGCGCCTGGCCCTCACATAGCTCGATAATGCCGTCCGTAAACACCTTTGCGAGTTGCGGCAAGTTCGGCGCGCGGGTGCGGAGCAAGCTACGATAAGCGAGCACCAGCAACCCATCGCCGGCGAGCAGCGCCGTTTCGTTGTCCCACTTGCAGTGCAACGTGGGCCGGCCACGCCGTGTCGCATCGTGATCCATGATGTCGTCGTGAACCAGCGTGAAATTGTGCATCAGTTCCACTGCCGCGGCAGCCGGCAGGGCTTCCTCGACCGGCCCCTTGAAAGCGTCACACGTGAGCAAAAGCAAAACCGGCCGCAGCCGCTTGCCGTTGCCTTCCATGGCATAACGAATCGGCTCGTACAAACTCCGCGGCTCGGCCGCAGCGTGAGGGGGCAAAATCGCCTCGATATATTCGTTAACTCGAACTTTAAAGAGCGAAAATTTTGTTTCTGGCAATGACACAGGTGATCCTTACTGCCGTGTAAAACCGGCTCATTGGTTCAAAAAATTCAGATTTTAAAATTAAGCAAAAGTAGGCTTAGAAGCAAGAAAAAGTTTCTGGCAAGTTACTGCTTGACACCATCTTAACAAATGCGTATATTACGACAATAACCCTAAAATCTATGGTTGCTTCGCAAGAAGACAAGATTTACGCTGAAAACTGGCGCCAAAGACGGCGCGCCGAGCGTGAATCGCTGTTGTTGAGGCAACAGCGCTTATTGGAGGCCGCGCAGAATTGCGCCGACTTATTGGCGAAAAAATATGCAGTCCGCGCGGTTTATCTTTTTGGCTCGGTCGCCTGGCCGGAGCGTTTTCATGCCGATTCGGACATCGATCTCGCAGTTGAAGGTTTGCCGGATGAAAAATACATGCGCGCTTTGACCGAGCTTTGGCGTGTCTTGCCGGCGGGGTGCGAGCTAAACTTGGTGCCGTTAGAATCGGCTTTTCCTGAACTCGCTGAACGCGTTCGCCGAGAAGGGATAGTACTCTATGCTGCATAAAAATTTCAACGGCTTGTTTGCCGATATCGAGCGCGAACTGGGGAATTTGGAATCGCTTGTCAACGAAGTCACAGAGATTTTGCAAAACCTCTCCGGCAAGCCGGGTAAAACGGTCGTTCGCGCCTGCGCCAGCATCTTGCATGATTTTTACACCGGCATTGAAAAAATTTTTGAACGCATTGCGAGCGAAATAGACGGCGGCGTGCCGCGGGGTTATGATTGGCACCTGCAACTGCTCCAGCGCATGTTGGCGCCGGTGCCTGGTGTTCGCCCTCCGATTATCGATCCCGAATTGGGCGAGCTATTAGATGAATATCTGCGATTCCGCCACCTCTTTCGACATCAGTATGGATTTCAACTGCGTTGGCAACTCGTAAAAGAATTGGTGGATCGGCTTCCGGAAACTTATCAACGTTTTGCCGAACAAATTCGCAACTTCGGACAATGGCTGAAAACGGTTGATGGTGGAAACGGTCACTGATAGAATTTTTTGGCGGCGTTTGCATCTTTTTGAATCCTCAGCGCCACTAATTTCTCAATAACCTTTCGTCATGGGGAGAGCAAATGTTGCGCTTGTTCGTCTTTCTGTTCCTATGCACGTGCCGGTTCGCCTCGGCCCAGGTGATTCTCACCGAGGTGATGTACAACCCGCGCGTCAATGACAACACTTACGAGTTTATCGAGATTTTCAACGCCAGCACTGCGGATACGGTTTCGTTGTTTGGCTGGCAAATCGGAGACCAGGTCGAAATCGATTCGCTGATCTCGCCGGATGCATTTTACCGGTTGGCGCCTCAGCAATATGCCGTCGTGCTCGACCCCAACTATTTCCTCACCACCGGAATTTACGATTCGCTGATTCCTGCCGACGCGTTGATTCTCACCATCAATGACAATACCTTTGGCAGCGGCGGCCTTTCCAATAGCACCGCCGAGACGATCGTTTTGGTTGACGCCGCCGGCAATACTGTCGCACGCTACACATACTCTCTCGGCAATGCCGACGGCATCTCTGATGAGAAAACTCTTTTGAATGCTGATGACGCTCCGAGCAATTGGGCGAATAGCCTGCGCCTCGATGGCACGCCGGGCCAGCGCAACTCGGTTACGCCTTATCAAATCGACGGCGAACTCTTGGTTGGGAGTTTCCTGATTTCGCCGGCGTCGTTTCGTGAAGAGCAGTCTGCAAGGCTCACTGTAACCATGCGCAACACGGGCCTTCAAACCATTGCCGCCGCAACCGGTGAATTTTGGATCACCGCCACCAGTGCCAATTTGCTTCTGCCATTTCGCTTGGGAGAAACGGCGTTGCCAAACGCGCTGAATTTTGGCGACACGGCCTTGGTCGATTTTGAGTGGAAACGAATCATCGCCGGACGCCACGAGCTTGCCGCCAATCTGATTTTGCCAGCGGACGAAGACCGCGCCAACGATACGTTGCGCACGAAAATCATTGTCAGCCACCTGCGGAATGCGGTGCGCCTCAATGAAATTATGTACACTCCGTCCGCAGGCCAGCCGGAATGGATTGAAATTTTCAATCCGCGATCTGCGGCCATATCGCTCGCGGATTGGTCGTTGGAAGATGAAAGCGGCACGCGCGCCCTAATTCCGAAAAATGCGTTGCTCCCGCCGCTGAGTTATCTCGTGCTGACAGCAAGCAGCAGTGTTGCCGAGGCATTCAATATTGCCGATTCGCTCGTCCTCGTTCTCGATCGTTTCCCCACGCTCAACAACTCGGGCGACGTTCTGCTCCTGCGCGATTTCAGCGGCGCCGTGATCGACTCGGTGGCTTATCAAGCCGATTGGGGCGGTTCTGGAATTTCTACCGAAAAGGTCTGGTACGAGCGTGAGAATGTCGCGGCCAATTGGCTGCCGAGTGAAGACCCTCGCGGCGGCACGCCGGCGGCTTTAAATAGCGTCAGCCCTCGTGAGATCGATCTAGCCGCCATTCGTCTATCGTTCGATCCGCCTAATCCACGCGCCGGTGAAGATATTCTGATCAACGCAGTCGTGCTCAATCGCAGTCGCCGGACGGTTGATCGTTTCGCCGTCACCTTCGCGAATGACCGCAATCAGGATGGTATCGTGCAAGACGGTGAAGAAATCGGCACAACCATGATCGAGCAAGCCGTTGCGATTGAGGACTCGGTTGTAATTGGCCGGCTTTGGCCCCAACCGCTTTCGGGAAGGCATCGCATTCTCGCCATTGTTTCAACGCCGCTCGACGCGATTCCGGGCAATGATCGCGTTTCAGCGCGATTGTCGGTAGGGTATAGTCGGCGCAGCGTCGTCATCAACGAAATTTATTATGCGCCCAATTCCGGCGAAGCGGAGTGGATCGAATTTTATAACCGCAGTGGCCAACCGGCCGATCTTTCCGAATGGCGTTGGCGCGACGCCGGCGCGGAATTTCCCGTCGTGTTTCCGGATTCCGCCTTGATCATTGCGCCCGGTGAATTTGCCGTACTCGCCGTTGACCGCAATATTGCACACGCAGATTCGCGCACGAAGCTTGTCATTCCCAAAACGTGGTTAACGCTGAATAATGATCGTGATCAGCTCTTGTTGGCAGACTTTCACGGCCGTGGACAAGATAGTTTATCGTATTCACAAAATTGGGGCGGCCAAACCGGCGTTTCGCTCGAGCGCATCAATCCGCATCTCGCCGGCGCGGACAGCAGCAATTGGAGCGGTTGCGTCGATCCCAATGGCAGCACGCCGGGCCGGCCCAACAGCATCTTCACGGAATTTGTGCCAAGCCAGGCGACGGTGGCTGTTTCCCCGCAACCTTTCTCTCCTGATAACGACGGCCACGACGATGCGGCCATCATTCAGATTCAAGTGCCCGCCACCACCGCAAACGTTCATCTGAAAATTTATGACGTTCGCGGTCGCCTTGTTCACCAGCTTTTGAACAACACGCCGATCGGCGCCACGCACCAAGTCCTTTGGAACGGACGCGACGTGGCCAACCAACCTTTGCCAATGGGAATGTACATCGTTTACTTGCAGGCGATCAATGCGGCCGGCGGCATTTTAGTCGAAGCGCGAACGACGCTGGTCTTGGCGAGAAAGTTGAACTGAGGGGACAAAATTTATGTTCTATCTTTTTCTTGACGAATCCGGCGATCTGGGCTTTGACTTCAACAAGC